>CAUJFM010000106.1 GCA_963169595.1 Bacteroidota bacterium
CCGTTGATCAACGGCTGGTCATCGCGAGGGCTGAAGGCCCGAAGCGATCCGGTCCACCACGCAGTGCCTCCGCGCTGCCTTGTCCGTCACCCGAACCGCTGCCGCCCATGCCTAACTTCACCACCTCCCAACGATCCCTCCCGGCATGTTGCGCACGTTCCTGACCCTCGGGGCCCTTGCGGCGGTCTGTTCCGCCCTGGCCCAGCCCAACCCCTACGGCTGCCACTACTTCCGCCACGGCTACCACCCGCACCCGGTGGCCACCGCCGCCGACCGCACGCAGATCGACGAGACCATCGCCCGCAGCGACACCTTCGACATCCTGCACTACGACATCAGCCTGGATGTGACCAACTACGCCGGGCAGCTGCTGAAAGGGGAGACCACCGTGCACTTCCGCGCCCTGATGCCAGACCTGGCCGGTATCACCTTCGACCTCTTCGACCTGGCGGTGGACAGCGTGCTGCACCAAGGCAGCCCCGTGACCTATGCCTACGATGGCGCCTTCCTGCGGGTGGACCTGCCCGCCGAGCTGGCCGAAGGGCAGGAGGACAGCCTCACCGTGTTCTACCGCGGCGTGCCGCACCGCGACCCCGAGTGGGGCGGCTTCTACTTCGCCAGCAACTACATCTACAACCTGGGCATCGGCATCAGCACCATCCCGCCCAACTTCGGAAAAGTGTGGTACCCCTGCTTCGACAGCTTTGTGGAGCGCGCCACCTACACCTACCACGTGAAGAGCGCGGGCACCTACCGCTTCCACGGGCAGGGCAACTTCCTGGGCGAGGTGCAGCTGGGCGGCGACACCGTGGTGCGCAGCTACCACCTGCCGCAGCCCATCCCCACCTACATCAGCGCGGTGGCCGTGGCGGACTATGCCCACGAGGAGTACACGCACACGGGCGCCAACGGCGATATCCCCGTGAAGCTGAGCGCCAAGCCCGCCAACCTAAGCGCCATGGTGACGCGCTTTGTGGACCTGCCCGCGGCCATTGATGCCTGCGAGCATTGGTACGGTCCCTATCCCTATGACCGCGTGGGCTACGTGCTCACCACCGACGGCGCGCTGGAGATCGCCACCAACATCGCCTACCCGCAGTTCATGACCGGCCAGAGCCAGGGCAGCAACCGCGGCCTGCTGGCGCACGAGCTGGGCCACCACTGGTGGGGCGACCACATCTCGCCCTATGTGCACAACGACATGTGGCTGAAGGAAGGTCCGGCCGAGTACAGCGGCCACCTGGTGGAGGAGTGGATCGGTGGGGCGGAGGCCATGGAGCGCACGGTGAAGGACAACCTGCTCTTCATCCTGAAGCAGGCGCACATCAACGACGATGGGTTCCAACCGCTCTCGCCCATGCCCGATCCGCACATCTACGGCACGCACACCTACTACAAGGGCGCGGCCGTGCTGCACAACCTGCGCGGCTACATGGGCGACGAGGCCTTCCGCCAGGCCATGAGCGACATCCAGGTGCAGTTCGCCAACACGGCCATTACCGCCGAGGGCTTCAAGGAGGCCCTGGAGCTGACCAGCGGCCAGGACCTGGACCCCTTCTTCGACGCCTGGGTGTTCGCGCCGGGCTATGCGGCCTTTGAGGTGCGCAACATGGCCGCCACCCAGCAGGGGGCCGAATGGACGGTGGACCTGACGATCGGCCAGAAGCTCTACGGCACCGAGCAATACCACCAGCAGGTGCCGCTGGACCTGACGCTGTGGGCCGCCGATGGCAGCACGCACGATGTGCAGGTGGTGGTCGGCGGGGAGCAGAGCAGCGTGCAGGTGACCGCGCCCTTCCAGCCCGTGATGGCCGCCCTGAACCGCTACGCCAAGCTGAACCAGGCCCGTTTGGACAAGGAGATCACGGTGGTGCCCGGCCAGAACTTCGACAACATCCTGGAATGGGTGGATTTCCGCCTGTACGCCAACACCCTGGTCGATAGCACCTTCGTGCGGGTGGACCATATGTGGTCCGCGCCGGACCAGGCGCCGGTGGCGGAGGACATCATCACCCTGAGCAACACCCACTACTGGAACGTGGACGGCCTGTGGCCCGAGGGCACCAGCTTGCGCGGCCGCCTCTACTACTACGGGAATGGCAGCAACCAGCTGGACTCCGAGCTGATCGACGGCAATGAGGAGGGCATCGTGGTGGTGCATCGCCCGCACCCCGATTCCACCTGGCGCGTGTATGCGGACCAGACGATCAACGCGGGCATCCTCACCAACGGTACGGGCTACATCACCATGAACACCCTGGCGAAGGGCCAGTACGCCTTTGCCAAGAGCACGGCGCAGGTGGGCATCGCCGAAGGTCCTGATGGGGCGCTGCAGCCGCTGCGCCTGCACCCGGTGCCCACCACCGGTCCGCTGACGGTGACCGGCGAGGTGAACGCACCGGCCAGCCTGATCATGGACGTGCTGGGCACCGACGGCCGCCTGGTGCAGCGCCATGTGCGGCCGGCCGCGGGCACCTTCAGCGTGCAGCTGGACCTGGGCGAGCTGGCGGGCGGGGCCTACCTGCTGCGCGTGGGCACCACCCGGGGCGATGTGCTGGGCACCGAGCGCTTCGACGTGGTGCGTTGAGGCATGGATCTCCACGCCATCCAGCACCGCAAGCAGTTCTACCCCGTATCGGCGGCGCTGCAGGACTACCTGGTGGTGCAGGGCCGCCTGGTGGACCTGCCGCTGGCCTATGCGGACCTGATGCGCCACGAGGGGCTGATGCCCCACCACGATGCGGACGGGCGGCCCTCGCTGTGGTATTCCGTGCTGTTCGGTCCGGCGGAGCGGGATGCGCTCTTTGACAGGCTGGTGGCCACCTACCAGCTGCTGATCGCGGACGGCAGGCCCATCGAGCACCTGCGGGTGGCCAGCATCGACCTGTGCCCCTACGGTAACTCGCAGCCCTTCCGCGTGAAGATCGTGAACCAGCTGAACGAGAACCACGACTACTTCTACATCAAGCGCACCGACGCCAACCGGGTGTACGGGCTGGAGTTGGAGCACCTGCTCTCGCCCAACCGCATCAACTTCCTGGTGGATGGCGGTACGCTGGTGGAGGAACACATCATCGGGGTGCCGGGCGATGCCTTCATGGCCCACCCGGAGCGCTACGGTGGCCTGCGGAACGAGGTGCGCCTGTGCAAGGAGTTCGTGAAGTTCAACGAGCGCTGTTTCCTGCGACTGCTGGGCGACATGCGGGCCTACAACTTCGTGGTGGACGTGATCTTCGACCTGGACCAGGTGCAGTACCGCATCCGGGCCATCGACCTGGACCAGCAGAGCCACGAGGGGCGGCTGCGTCTCTATCTGCCGCAGTTCTTCAAGGAGAACCTGCCCTATGTGCAGTTGTGCCAGCGCATCATCGGCCACGAAACGGCCCGGCAGTACCGCAACGAGGAGCGGGCCCTGATGCGGCGGCGCGCGCGCCTGAGCGCCGAACCGCTGGACATCCTGTTGGAGGCCATGGGCCATGACGAGATCGCCCCGCGCGCCCATGTGGCCCAACTGGCCCGGGAGCTCGCCGATCACCATGGCATGCCCGCCCTGGCCCAGGCCACCAGCATGGGGGAGCTGCTGCGCTCCCATCTGGACCACTGTTTTGCGGAGCTGGGCGATGCTGTGCGCTGAGCCGGCGGGGCGGTCCGTTCGTTCGTCGGTGTAACCATTGGGTCCGTCGTGCGTAACAGCGCCCCGAACGTCCATGTTGGGCGTTCGAGAACCTACGGAGATGAAGCACATCCGCACGATCGCATTCCTGATGATGGTCGGTACCGGCACCTGGGTGAACGCCCAGACGCAGGAGATCCACTACTCGTGGCCCAATGCCGTGTGCGCCAGCATGCTCAACTGCCTCGACGGCTGTTCAGCCTGCAACGTGCCCGACCAGGTACAGTCGGGCTTCTTCGGCACCAACGTGGCCTGGCTGGGGGTGGATGTGTGTCCGTATCCTCTCTCGGTGGGCAACAACGCGGTGTTCACCAGTGGCTGGACCCTGGAGCCCCAGATCGATAAACGCGTGATCGTGTCCGGCATCGGCACCACCACGCTCCGCATCGACAGCATCATCATCCGGCATGCCTCCTACAGCGGTCCCACCCGTCTGCGCGTCCGCTGGACCAACGACATGGCCGCGCCCCTGGTGGACCTGGCCGATGTGACCATCACCTACGACCTGGGCGAGACCGTGCTCACCGATGTGGGCGTGATCCAGCTGCCTCCCGGCATGGCCTATGCCACCTTCCAGCTGGAACTGACGCCCTATGATGGCGATGTGACCGGCAGTTGGGTGCTGGACGACATCCGCGTGGTGGCCAGTCCGGTATCCGGTGGTGCCGTGGGCATCGTCGAGCGCGGCCCCGTGGCCGTGCAGCGCGGGGGCACCTTGTACGATGTACTGGGCCGCCCCGTGCAGACCGAGTGGAACGCCCCGGGCGTGTACACCCGTGGCGGTGTGCGCACGGTGGTGGTGCGGTAAGACCTGCGGATAGGGGTACCTTTGTGGCCCATTTCCGTTCGTCTTGAGCCGTACACGTACCCTTCTCGCCGCTCCCTTCCTGCTCACCCTTGCGCCCGCACTGGCCCAGTCCCCGCTCCAATTGGAGGTGGTGGAATGGGCTTCGGGCATGCAGCATGCCACCACCCTCGCCAGCTGTGGGGACAGCCGCCTCTTTGTGGCGCGCCAGGGCGGCATCATCAGCATCATCACGGACAGCATGACCGTGCTGCCCACGCATTTCCTGAACATCGGGAACCGCGTGATCTTCAACGGCGAGCGCGGGCTCATCGGCCTGGCCTTCGACCCGGACTACGCCAACAACGGCTACTTCTACCTGAACTACACCGCGAACGTGGGCCCCAACGGCGCCACGCGCATCTCCCGCTTCCGTGTCTCGGCCGATCCGAACGTGGCCATCAACAACAGCGAGGAGATCCTGCTGGAGCTGCCCCAGCCGGGCGCCATCCACAAGGGCGGCGACCTGGAGTTCGGCACCGATGGCTACCTGTACGTGGCCCTGGGGGATGGCGGTGATGCCAGCGACCCCAACGACTACGGGCAGGATGCCACCAACCTCTTCGGCACCATCCTGCGCATCAAGCCCGAGCCGGACAGCACCTATTCGATCCCGCCGGACAATCCCTTCGTGGGCGACACCACCGGCCGCCGCCCCGAGATCTGGGCCTACGGCCTGCGCAATCCCTACCGCATCGGCCTCGACCCCCTCACCAACGACCTGTGGATCGGTGATGTGGGGCAGGAGTTCTGGGAGGAGCTCGACTTCTGGCCGGGCAACGTGAACACCGGGCCCAACTTCGGCTGGAGCTGTTACGAAGGCTTCGCCCCCTTCCTGCCCGAACGCTGCACCCCGGAGGATGTGCTGGTGGACCCGCTGCTGGCCTTCGCGCACTTCGTGAACGGCGGCAACTCGTGCGCCATCATCGGCGGTGAGGTGTACCGCGGCGTGAAGTACCCGCGCATGCAGGGCCGGTTCTTCTACTCCGATTTCTGCAACGGCGACATCCGCATGATCCAGCCCGATGGCCAGGGTGGTTGGGTGGATTCGCTGGGTGTGGCCTCGGGGCTCTTCAGCGTGTCCGACATCTCCGCCAACCACGAGGGCGAGCTCTTCATCGTGAGCCGCTCCAACCAGCGGGTGTACAAGATCAAGGACAAGTGCCCGCGCCCCGCACCCGTGATCACGGCCGATGGCGCCGAACTGACCACTGCGGAGGCCGTCACCTACGAGTGGTCCTACAACGACGAGCCCATCCCCAACTCCAACAGCGCCACCATCACGGCCTTCGCCTCGGGCTTCTACACCGTGCAGATCACCTATGGCAACGGCTGCACCGGCACCTCGGAGCCCTACCTGTACCTCACCACGGGCGTGGCCGGTACGGAGGAGGCGCAGGTGCTGATGATGCCCGTGCCCGCGAACGGCTCGGTGGACCTGGTGCGCGGTGCCCAGCAGGGCGTGTGGACCGTGGAACTGCGCGACCTGAGCGGTCGCCTGCTCAGCACCCACGCCTGGACCGGCGAACGCACCACCATCGACCTGGACGCACTGCCCGAGGCCACCTACGTGGTGCGTGCGGTGGATGCCAGCAGCACCCAGGTGATGCGCCGACTGCTGCCAGTAGTGGGTTTCTAACGAAGGGCGCGGGAACTGGCCTGTCCAGACCAGGATGGGGCAAGGTTGAACGGGTAGTGGTACCGAGGGCCGAGATCCATCGGACCTCTGCGTCCTCCGCGCCTCCGCGTGAACCGCATTTACAGCGACCACTGGTCTGCGGTTCCAGATAGAACGTGCAGACCAGCTTTCTTTAAGCCCGCCTCTTCGCTCGGGGGTGGAACTGCAGGATGTTGCTTCGCAGGTACTCGCGGTCCAGGTGGGTGTAGATCTCCGTGGTGGTGATGCTGGCGTGGCCGAGCATCTCCTGCACCGCGCGCAGGTCGGCGCCGCCCTCCACCAGGTGCGTGGCGAAGGAATGGCGGAAGGTGTGCGGGCTGATGGTCTTGTGGATGCCGGCCTTTACGGCCAGCGCCTTCACCAGGTTGAACACGCTGACACGCGATAGCGCCCCGCCGCGCTGGTTGAGGAAGACGATGTCCTCCGCCTTGGGCTTCACGGGCAGGTGCACGCGCTCATCGGCGATGTAGCGTTCGATCTGGCGGATGGCCTCGGGGCCGATGGGCACCAGCCGTTCCTTGTCGCCCTTGCCGATCACGCGGATGAAGCCCTCGCTGAAGTGCAGCCAGCTGCGGCGCAGGGCGCACAGTTCGCTCACGCGTAAGCCGCAGCCGTAGAGCGTTTCCACCATGGCGCGGTCGCGGTGGGCCAGCGGGCGGCTCATGTCGATGGCGTTCACCAGCGCATCCACCTCGGGCACGGTGAGGAAGGTGGGCAGGTGCCGGCCGATGCGCGGACTGTCCAGCAGTTCGGTGGGGTCCTCGCGCACCACCTTCTCGCGCAACAGGTGCCGGTAGAAGCCGCGGATGGCGCTGAGCAGGCGGGCCTGGCTGGTGGCGGCGAGGCCCGCGCGCACCGTGTGCGTCACGAAGTCCTGCAGGTCGTCCAGCCGCACATCGGCGGGCGCCAGGGGCGGGGTCTGCTGCTCGGCATAGGCCCGCAGTTTAGCCAGGTCGCGCAGGTAGGCCTCCACCGAGCGGGGGCTCAGGGAGCGCTCCAGCTTCAGGTGCATGCGCAAATCCTCCAAGGCAGCGGCCCAGGTCATGGTCCAAAGGTCGCACGGGTGAACAGCCCTGTTCCGCCGGCCCGGTCATCGGTTGTCCACGGGGGCGCGTTCACGCCGGGCCCCATCTTTGCACACCAACCCGCACCCCATGGCCCGTCTCCTCGTCCTCAATGGTCCCAACCTGAACCTGCTGGGCACCCGTGAGCCCGAGCGCTACGGGCACCGCACGCTGGACGAGGTGATCCACGACCTGCGCGCCGC
>CAUJFM010000107.1 GCA_963169595.1 Bacteroidota bacterium
CTCCCAGGAACACCCCGCAAGGTCGTATTTCAGAACGCGGATCAGGGTGCGATGCTGACCGATCTGTCATCCGGAGCAAGGGAGCTGCTGATCACGCTGGACGGAGGATACACTTGGACATCAGCATTGAGTGACCCGGCCCAATCCATCCAAGAGGCGCAATGGGCCCCCGATGGGAGCCTTTGGTTGGTGGGAGATCAAGGTCTCCTTATTCGGTCCCTGGATCTTGGTCAGAACTGGGACACACTTGCCAGTTTCACGGATGAAACCTTGCTTTCGGTCGCCCCTTACAGTGGCGATAGTGCATGGGTCAGTGGTCCCCAGGGATTCGTGGCCGTTACGGGTAATGCGGGGGCGAGTTGGACCGACCGTTCCATCGAGGACACCCTTACTTACCGGCTACAGGGATTTACGGGTGCTTTGTATGCCACTTCAGTAAGTACTCTACCGCTACCGAATGTTGGTCGGCGTATTTATCGGTATGGAACACTCGCTGGACTCGAGGAGCTTGAGCTTGCGCCGCTTCGTTGGGCGACCAACTCGGATGGAGTGGTCCTGCAGATCGGACCGAATGAGGGTGAGGTTGCAACAGATATCTACGATGCCTCAGGTAGGTTGACAGGTGATCGACAATATGGACCGACGTTGCGTTTGCGAGGGCATGACCCGGGCTTGTATCATTTGCGCATCAATACGAACAAGCGCAAGCTTCACCTGAAGGTGATCTGGACCGGTGAACTTTGAGGGATGTAGGATCCGAGGTTGAAGCCGATCATTCCTCGAACATCCCGGCCTCCCCGCTTTCGTAGCCTTCGTCCACCTCCAGCACCGATTGGCGGGAGGCGGCCACGGCCAGCTGGTCGCACAGTTCGTTCTGGGGATGGCCGTTGTGGCCGCGCACCCAATGGAACCGCACCTTATGCTTGCGGTAAATGACCAGGAAGCGCTTCCACAGGTCGGGGTTCTTCTTCTTCGCGAAGCCTTTCCGTTCCCATTGGAACACCCAGCCTTTCTCCACCGCGTCCACCACGTACTTGCTGTCGCTCACCACAACCACCTCGGTGCCCGGGAACTTCAGGCTTTCCAGCCCCACGATCACCGCCAGCAATTCCATGCGGTTGTTGGTGGTGTTGCGGAAGCCGCCCCACAGTTCCTTGCGGTACTTCCCGCTCTCCATCACCACCCCGTATCCGCCCGGCCCCGGATTACCGCTGGCCGCGCCGTCCGTGTAGATCGTCACCTGGGCGGTGCTCATGGCTGGGGGAACAGATAGGTGATGTTCCCGGCGAAGAGCTTCACGCTGATGGCCAGCAGGATCACCCCGAAGGCCTTCTTGATAACGATGAGGCCCACCCGGCCCAGGAGCCGCTCGATGCGGGTGGTGAGCAGCAGCACCAGCACCACGGGGATCATGTTCAGCAGGATGGCGACCAGGATGTTGGGCCGGTCGAACTCGGCCCGCAGGGACAGGATGGTGGTGATGGTACCGGCACCGGCGATCACCGGGAAGGCCAGAGGTACGATGCTGTACACCTTGTTGTCATCGTTGCCTTCGGTGAGCCCCGGGGCGGACAGGTCCTCCTTGAAGAGGCGCACTCCCAGGGTCATTTCCAAGGCGATGAAGAAGAGCACGAGCGAACCGGCCACGGCGAAGGAGCGGACATCGATGCCCACCACGCTCAGGATGGTCTCGCCCAGGTAGAGGAAGGTGATCATGATGGCCAGGCTCACCAGCGTGGCCCGGGCGGGGTAGATCTTCCCGGCCTTCTGGCGCACCTGCAGGATCAACGGGATGCCACCCACGATGTCGATCACCGCGAAGAGGATCAGGAAGGCTTTGCCGATCTGGGCGAGGTCGAACATGGGGCAAAGATCACATTCGTAGGGCTCCAACATCAACGTTGGCGAACGCTTGTGCATCAAGTGCCATCAAGGGGGACGCTAGTTCAAGGCCACCGAATTGATCGCGCGTCCAGATCAAGTTCTTTGGCTGTTCACCACGGAGAGCGTAGCGCATGTATAGCCCCTGCTGCTGGAAGGCATGCTTATGGCGATGCCGCTGATCCACGTGTGAAAAGCCCTCAGGTCGATGACCCTGCTACATCCGTCAGTGGTGTACCACGGTGTTGTTAGTTCGTCCTTGAATTGGACAACCGGAGAAGTTGGTCTAGTGGAGCCAGCTCAAACGCAGGTTCTTCACTATGCTGAGTAGTTTGTGTCAGCCTTATCAGCGGCCAGGCATATGCGATGCGAATAGTCCAAAGGCGACCGCTTCGGCCGTATCGTGGTGCCGGCGGATCTTCTACCTTGAGCATTGATGATGCGGTCGTCCATTCTTATCCTCTGTCTGTTCATCCTTGCAGGGTGCAACAGAATGGTGGTCGGCGTGTTCGGGATACATCCGTATGACCATAACGTCACTTGGGAGAAGAAGGACAAGTTGGCTCGAAGGATGGGCATCAAGCAGCACGATTACCTAGTGCTACATCATCGGTACGCGCGGAGAGTGGAGGAGAGGCGCGGAAAGGAGCCGGACAAGCACGTTCAGGCCAAGTACCAGCCCCTGCAATTGCGTTGGTACAGCCCAGGAGGCCGTATCCAATGGATAGTTCCGAATTGTGATGTGGGAGGCTTTCCCAATTTGCGATGGGACCACTTCGGACTCCCGGACACGCTTATCGCGCCATTGTCCAGTCGTGCTTATGCCGACAGCGCCTGGACGATCACCGAGGACCTGCTGTACATGTCAGAGCGCAAGAATGGACTGCCTCCTACGCATGAAGTAGCCGAAAAGGGCCACCTATTGGTCTATTGGACTTAACTTCATGGGGAGGCAGTCCGTGCGCCTCGCACGAAACATCGAACGCTGGCGCAAAAGGCATGGGGCGGGTATCCACGTGCGTTATGTCAACGCTGACTCCTTGTTGATCGGCTTTGACCGGCCAGAAGTGGAGTGACGTATACCACCAAACCGGGTCAGCCCAACACCACCTGCTCCACCACGACCGGGTAGTGGGCGTGCTCCAAGGCGTGCACCCGGGCGGCCAGGGTCCCGGGCGTATCGCCGGGCAGCACCGGGCACCGGGCCTGCAGCAGGTGTTCGCCTTCGTCGTACCGCTCGTTCACGAAGTGGATGGTGATGCCGCTTTCCTGCTCGCCCGCCGCGATCACCGCCGTATGGACATGGTGGCCGTACATGCCCTTTCCACCATATTTGGGCAACAGGGCGGGGTGGATGTTGAGGATCCGCCGGGGATAGGCCTGGACCAAGCTGGCGGGGATGAGCCGCAGGAAACCGGCCAGCACCACCAGATCGATGGCTTGGCCCTGAAGCTCCCGGAGCAGGGTGCCGTCGCGCAGCTGGGCGCCATTGAAGAGAAAAGCAGGGACGCCGAGGTCCCAAGCCCGTTGCAGCACCCCGGCGCTGGGCTGGTCGCACCCGATGAGGACGACGCTGGCCGCGGGGTGGTCCCGGAAATGCTCCACCAGGCGCTGGGCGTTGGTGCCCGAACCACTGGCGAGGATGGCGATGCGCTTCACGCTGCGAAGGTGCGAGATCGGACCGGTGGTGCACCGTGGAAGTGGTATGCCCATGGCTCGTCCCCGCACAACGGGTTGCGCATGTCGAAAATGTCTTTCCTTTGCACCCTGTTCAACCAACAACGAACTGACATGTCGGACATCAAGTCAAGGGTCATCGCCATCATCGTGGACAAACTCGGAGTGGACCAGGCCGAGGTAACGCCCGAGGCGAGCTTTACGAACGACCTTGGCGCTGACAGCCTCGATACCGTCGAGCTCATCATGGAGTTCGAGAAGGAGTTCAACATCGCCATCCCGGACGACCAGGCCGAGAAGATCCAGACCGTGGGTCAGGCCGTGGACTACGTGGAGAAGAACGCGAAGTAAGACCTGCCAGACATGCAGCTCAGGCGTGTGGTCATCACCGGTCTGGGCGCGCTCACCCCGCTAGGGAACACCCTCCAGGCCTACTGGGACGGGTTGGTGAGCGGCCGCAGCGGTGCTGCGCCTATCACGCGCTTCGACGCCAGCAGGTTCAAGACGCAGTTCGCCTGTGAGGTCAAGGGGTTCAACCCCGAGGACTTCATGGACCGGAAGGAGGCCCGCAAGACGGACCCCTATGCGCAGTTCGCCCTCGTGTGTGCGGATGAGGCCATTGCCGACAGCGGATTGCTGTCCGATGGGCTGGACCGCGAACGGGTGGGTGTGATCTGGGGCAGTGGGATCGGCGGGCTGAAGACCTTCCAAGACGAGTGCGTGAACTTCGGCCGGGGTGATGGCACCCCGCGGTTCAATCCCTTCTTCATCCCGAAGATGATCGCCGACAGTGCGGCGGGGTTGATCAGCATGAAGCACACGCTGCGGGGGCCCAGCTACGTCACCGCCAGTGCCTGCGCCAGCAGCAACAACGCCCTTATCGACGCCTTCAACTACATCCGCCTCGGTACCTGCGTGGCCGTGGTGACCGGTGGCAGTGAGGCGGCGATCTACGAGGCCGGAGTGGGTGGTTTCAACGCGCTGCATGCCATGAGCACGCGGAATGATGACCCGGCCACCGCGTCGCGTCCCTATGACAAGGACCGCGATGGCTTCGTGCTCGGCGAGGGCGGTGCGGCCATTGTGCTGGAGGAACTGGAGCATGCCCTGGCCCGCGGTGCCAAGATCTACGCCGAGGTGATCGGTGGCGGCATGAGCAGTGACGCCTACCACATCACGGCCCCGCACCCCGATGGGCTCGGTGCCGAGCTGTGCATGAAGCATGCGCTCACAGATGCGGGCATCACCCCCCAGGAGATCGACTACATCAACACGCACGGCACCAGCACGCCGATCGGCGACCCCCAGGAGGTGAAGGCCATCCAGCGCCTCTTCGGCGAGCACGCCTACAAGCTGAACATCAGCTCCACCAAGAGCATGACCGGCCACCTGCTGGGCGGCGCAGGCGCGGTGGAGGGGGTGGCGGCCATCATGGCGGTGCACACGGACATCGTGCCGCCCACGATCAATCATTTCACGGACGATCCCGAGATCGATCCGAAGTTGAACTTCACGTTCAACACTGCGCAAAAGCGCACGGTGAACGCCGCCATGAGCAATACGTTCGGCTTCGGCGGCCACAACACCGCAGTGATCTTCCGCAAGTACCGGTAAGCCGCCCCGTGATCCGGAGCCTCTTCAGCCGAGCACGCAACCCCGAGGAGCGTCGGGTGAGGGCGTGGTGTCGCAAGACCCTGGGGGTGACCCCGGGTGACCTGCCGCTCTACCGGCAGGCCCTGCGGCATGTGAGCGCGGTCTCCGAGGAACGGCCGGACCTGCCCGACAATGAGCGGCTGGAGTTCCTCGGCGATGCCGTCCTGGACGCCATCATCGGTGACCTGCTCTTCGCCACCTATCCGGACAAGGGCGAGGGATTCCTCACCCGCATGCGGAGCAAACTGGTGAGCCGCACCCAGCTGAACATGCTGGCCCGGCGCATCGAGATCGAGCGCGTGATGGAGAGCAACGTGTCCCGCAGCCACGAATCCAGCGTGCCCGGGAATGCTCTTGAGGCGCTCATCGGGGCGTTGTTCCTGGACCGCGGCTTCGACCGCACGCGCAAGGTGGTGGTGAAGCTCATTCAGGCCCACATCGACCTGCGCGAGGTGGAGAAGGAGGACAAGGATGGCAAGAGCCGCCTGCTGGAATGGGGCCAGAAGCGCCGCAAGAAGGTGGAGTTCGTGATCCGCGAGGAGGGCGGTGGCGGTCGCGGCAAGCACTATGTGGCCGAGGTGCGCATCAATGGCGAGGTGAAGGGCACCGGCAAGGGCACCAGCAAGAAGGTGGCCGAGCAGGACGCTGCCCAAAGCGCGTTCCGAAGCATGCGGTCGCGGCGATCGGGCGGGGGGCACCATCGCGCGGAGCAGGGCTGAGGCATCGCGGGGCTGGCCGCTACCTTTGCCCCGCATGGCCAAGTTGAAGTTGAAGCCCGTGGAGAAGCTGGTCGATCCAGGTGTGATCGGCATCAGCAGCCACGTGAACCCGCACCGCCTGTGCTGGTCGCTCAACAAGGCCCTGGGCCTGGAACTGGCCCGGCGTTCGGACCTGGTGAATGAGGAGGACGGGGTGAAGGCGTGCTATGCGGCCTTTGAGCAGGTGATCGAACCCGATGGCTTCCGATGGACCCTCGTGAACAACCACAGCGGCTCCGGCATCCTCGTGAAACAGCAGCGCCAGACCGACTACTTCCTGCTGATGGACCCCGAGCTCCTGGAGGACCACCCCGACACCTTGGAGCGCGTCCGTTCCGCCGAATTCGTTCTTACCGCCTACCCGCTGGTCCTGGACCAACTGCGGAACGGCCATTTACTGTTGCTTTGAACCCTTGTATCCGCGCCGGTTCCGGCGCCAGACCATGATCGACCCCAAGACCAAGATCGTTGCCACCATCGGACCGGCATCCGCCGCCCCCGAGGTGTTGCGCAGCATGATGCAGAACGGCATGGACGTGTGCCGCCTCAACTTCAGCCACGGCAACTACGCCTTCTATGAGGAGCTGATCCGGAACATCCGTACCGTGAGCGCCGAGCTCGGCTTCCATACCGCCATCCTGGCCGACCTGCAGGGACCCAAAATGCGCGTGGGCGAGATGGCCGATGGCCCCATCATGCTGGAGGAGGGCGCCGAGCTCATCATCACCACCGAACCGATCAAGGGGCGCCCGGGGATGGTGAGCACCAGCTACACGCAGTTCCCCCAGGATGTGAAGAAGGGTGAACTGGTGCTGCTGGATGATGGCAAGCTGCGCCTCGAGGTGCTGGCCACCGACGGAAAGACCACGGTGACCACGCGTGTGCTCAACGGCGGACCGCTCAGTGCCAACAAGGGCCTCAACCTGCCCAACACCAAGATCAGCCTGCCGTGCCTCACCGAGAAGGACAAACAGGACCTCGACTTCGCCCTGGAGCACGACGTGGACTGGGTGGGCCTCAGCTTCGTCCGCAATGCGCGTGACATCATCGAGCTGAAGGGCATCATCCACCAGCGCGAGAAGCATGCCCGGGTGGTGGCCAAGATCGAGAAGCCCGAAGCGCTCAATGACATCGACGAGATCATCCGTGAGAGCGATGCCCTGATGGTGGCCCGGGGTGACCTGGGCGTGGAGATCCCCATGGAGCAGGTGCCGCTGGTGCAGAAGGACATCATCAAGCGCTGCCTGGCCCAACACCGCCCGGTGATCGTGGCCACGCAGATGATGGAGAGCATGATCACCAACATCACACCCACCCGCGCCGAGGTGAACGACGTGGCCAACGCCGTGCTGGACCATGCGGATGCCGTGATGCTGAGCGCCGAGACCAGCGTGGGCCGCTATCCGGTGGAGGTGGTGAAGGCCATGAACAAGATCCTCCTGGAGATGGAGAAGAGCGACACCATGTACAACGTGGAGGAGTCGAAGCTGGAGGATAACGATCGCCTGGTGACCGATGCCATCTGCAAGGCCAGTGTGCGCATGGCGGCCGCCATCGACATCAAGGCCATCGTGACCATGACGCACAGCGGCTACACAGCATTCAAGATCAGCAGCATGCGGCCCAAGGCGCACATCTTCGCCTTCACCAGCAACAAGCGCATCCTGAACATGTTGAACCTGGTTTGGGGCGTGCGCGCGCACTACTACGACAAGACGGTGAGCACGGACCATACCATCGCCGACATCAAGCACATCCTGCGCAGCCGCAGGTTCGTGGAGAAAGGCGACCTGGTGGTGAACGTGGCCAGCATGCCCATCGCCGAGCAGGGCATGGCCAACATGCTGAAGTTGAGCCCGGCCTAGCGTCAACGAAGGATCGTGGATAGCCTACTCCTCCGCAGGAAGGAGGAGGTCCGCGCGATCGGGTACCTTGCGGCTCACGAACATATCGCCGTCACGCATCGCCCACTTTCATTGAACGAACACCCTACGGCGCGATCGCGGCGGCCCTTACGCTGACGCATGAACGAGCACGATTGGGACCGGGTAGCGGACACCTTTGAGCAGGAGATCTTCAATGTGCCGGCCAACGACCGGCAGGGCGTGATCCGGCATACTCTGGAGGAGTTGGGTGGGCCGGACCGCACCGTGGCCGATCTGGGTTGCGGGGTGGGACGCACGCTGCCCTTGTTGTCCGCGCTTTTCGGACGGGTCCATGCGGTGGACATTTCAAGCAAGTGCCTGGACGTTGCGCGTGCCGCGCATCCGCAGTTGAGCAACGTCCGGTATGTGCATGCCGACCTGAGCCGTTCCCGCAAGGGCTTCCCGCAGGCCCATGTGGTGCTGTGCATCAACACCTGGCTCAGTGGCGATCTGTGCACGCGGATGGGCATCATCAGCAACACCTGCAAGAGCGTGAAGCGCGGCGGCCATCTGGTGCTGGTGGTGCCGGCACTCGGCTCGGCCCTGCTATCGGCGTTCCGGCAGGTGCAGTGGGAGTTGCGCCTCGGCACGGAGCCCAGTGAGGTGGAACAGCAGGCCGCCTTGCGTGGAAGCGCCCTGGAGCTCGGGCTCGTGGAGATCGACAAGGTGGCCACGAAACACTACCTCAAGGAGGAGCTCGAGGTGCTGCTGAACGAGCAGGGCATGCGCATTGAGCGGATGCAGAAGCTCGAGTATCCATGGACCACCGAGTTCGAGGCGCCACCGCGATGGATGCGCGAGCCCTATCCGTGGGATTGGTTCGTGCTGGCCCGGCGGGCACGCTGATCAGGCCGGTGTCCTACTGGCCCGGCCGACGACCCAACACCAGGTCCAGGTAGAACCCAGGTCTCTTCAGCCGTGCCCGCAGGTCCAGGTCAGTGAACATGCTGCTGATGGTATCGGCCAGCGCCGGGTTGCGGTTGGCGCGGTCCACCACGAAGTTGAACAGCCAGGGCCTGAAGGACAGCTGCTGCAGGCGCGTGCTGATGGCCACCTCCTGTCCCAGCCTGCGCCACACACGCGCTTCATACTGCTTCGCTTCGC
>CAUJFM010000108.1 GCA_963169595.1 Bacteroidota bacterium
CAACACCCGTCACCGTGTAGGTGTAGGCACCTGGCGTCATCGTGGCCGGATCGTACTGGCCGCCCACCACCGCGCTCGGTCCGCTCCACGTACCACCCCCTTGGGGCGTACCGCCCAGCTGCGCGAACAGGTCAATGGCCGCACCGTTGTCGCACACTGTGATGGACCCATCCGTGCCCGCGTTCGTCGCGGCGTTCTCCGTTACGGTCACCGTCGCTGTCGCGTTCGTGCAAGGCGCAACGCCCGTCACCGTGTAGGTGTAGGCACCTGGCGTCATCGTGGCCGGATCGTACTGGCCGCCCACCACCGCGCTCGGGCCGCTCCACGTACCACCCCCTTGGGGCGTACCGCCCAGCTGCGCGAACAGGTCAATGGCCGCACCGTTGTCGCACACCGTGATCGACCCATCCGTACCCGCGTTCGTGGCGGCGTTCTCCGTCACGGTCACCGTCGCTGTCGCGTTCGTGCAAGGCGCAACGCCGGTCACCGTGTAGGTGTAGGCACCTGGGGTCATAGTGGCCGGGTCGTACTGACCACCCACCACCGCGCTCGGACCGCTCCACACGCCGCCCGCTTGGGGTGTGCCGCCCAACTGTGCGAACAGGTCGATCGCCGCACCGTCGTCGCATACCGTGATCGACCCGGCCATGCCCGCGTTCGTCGCAGCGTTCTCCGTTACGGTCACCGTCGCTGTCGCGTTCGTGCAAGGCGCCACGCTCGTCACCGTGTAGGTGTAGGCACCTGGCGTCATCGTCGTCGGATCATACTGGCCTCCCACCACCGCACTTGGGCCACTCCACGCACCGCCGGCCTGGGGCGTGCCGCCAAGGCCCGTGGACAACGCCACCGAAGCACCATTGCTGCATACTGTCAACGTCCCGTTCGTACCAGCATTCGGGGCGGCCGTTTCCGCAACGGTCACGGTCGCGGTAGCATTGGCACAAGGAGCCAACCCAGCAACGGTATACACATAAGCACCAGGCGCCATGGTGGCCGGGTTGTACTGGCCGCCCACCACCGCACTGGGGCCGCTCCACGTGCCACCCGCTTGGGGCGTGCCGCCGAGGCCAGTGGACAACGCCACCGCAGCACCATTGCTGCACAAGGTCAACGTCCCGTTCGTACCAGCGTTCGGGGCGGGATTCTCGGTCACCGTGACCGTGGCGGTGGAATTGGCGCAAGGGGCCACGCCGGTCACCGTGTACACATACGCACCGGGCGCCATAGTGGCCGGGTTGTACTGGCCCGCCACCACCGCACTGGGGCCGCTCCAGGCGCCGCCCGCTTGGGGTGTTCCGCCCAAGCCTGTTGCCAGGGCCAACGCAGCGCTGTTGCCGCAGAACGCCAGGGATCCGTTCGTGCCGGCGTTCGGCGCAGCATTCTCCGTCACGGTCACCGTGGAGGTCACGTTCGCACAGGGGGCCACACCCGTCACTGTGTAGGTGTAAATGCCCGGGGTCATCGTGGCCGGGGCATAGAGCCCGCCCACCACCGGGCTGGGACCGCTCCACGTGCCGCCGGCATCGGGCGTTCCTCCCAACTGGCCGATCAGCGCGACAGGGGCACCATTGCTGCACACGGTGAGCGTACCGTTCGTGCCTGCGTTGGGCCCTCCGGCCGACGAAACGGTCACTGTGGCCGAGGCATTGTCACAGGCATTGCCCACCACATACGTATAGACACCGAACGCATCCACACCAGGGGTGAACAGGCCGCTATGCGAGGACCCATCCGGTGCGGTCCAGATACCACCTGCATCAGGGCTGCCCCCCAATTGGGCGAACAGGTTGATCGCCGCACCGCCAGAGCAACTGGATACCGAGGCTGAAATTCCAGCATCAGGGACCGTTGGTGGTGGCTGCACAACGGTGATGAACACCGAACTGCTCACCACATTGGCGATCGGGCAGGCATTGTCGGTGGCCGTGACCAGCACGTTGGCTGGCGAAAAGGCCGGGTCAGGCGTCCAGCAAATGGTCGCCACCAAAGGATTGGTGCCGGACAAGGTGAACGTGGCGCCGGGCAGCTGTGCGGTCACGTTGGACACGGCCGTGATCACCGTGGCCGGATCGGGATCGGAGAACGGCAGGTCCACACAGAACGGGATGCCGTCACACACCTCGATCGTGCTTGCTCCGGTGATCAGCCCACCGTTCGCATTGTTCAATCCCGTTGTGGATGGAGGCGGATCGTTGCAGTTCTGCACCACGATCATCACATCACGAAGGACGGTCCCGATCAGCACCCCGCTCGCATTGTAGGTGGCCACCTCCACCACGATGGCGTAATTGCCCGTGACCGTTGGGGTGAAGCTCAGCTGGCCGGAGGTCGGATCGATGGTGATGCCGGGAATGGGCTCCGCACCGCTGTACCCCGGTTCATAGTCCAGGGGCCCCAGCAGCGGAGACACCGTTTGCCCTTCCACCAGGGAGAAGACCATGGTGTTGCCGTTCGCATCCGTGGCCCCGAGGTTGTAGTTCACGGGCTGATTGACACAGAAGAACGGAATGGTGTTCTCCGCGAACGCCGGACTTTGGTCGCAGAGCCCACCGGCATTGTTCAGCGTGGCCTCCAGGTAGATGCCAGGCGTGCCCTGGACGTTCTGCAGGTCGTTGCGGCAGCAGATGTCCCAAGCGATCGTCCAGAAATTGCAGGGCGAAAGGAAGAGGGTGGTCTGGAACGTATAATGGGTGAACCCGGGCAGGGCGCCTCCGTTGCAGGTACTGTTGGCCAGGCTTCCCGGACACAATTGGGAAACTTCCTCACTACTGACCTGCGGAATGTTCGTCAGCGTAAAACTGACACCGCAACTATTGGTGAAGGTCAGGTCCTGCGAGGTGATGGCCACCCCTGAACAATCCAGGAAAACGTCCAGACTGATCTGGTACATGTTCCCACCCAGGCACTCGTAAGTGATGCTTCCACCTGAATAGTGGGCGGCCTGCAAGGGCCCCATGGAGAAGAGGAACGCCAGCAGAACGAGGACGGCCGAGAACGTTCGACGGAGGGCGGACATGGTCAGGACCGGTTCGGCCAGCAGCTGCAACAGCCTTCAAAAATACATCACGGGCCATCCCTCTGACAACCAGCCAGCTTCAGAAGTTGCCTGGCTGAAAAGTGGCCGCGACACCTCGTCCGATCTGTTAACATGCAGATAGCCTTCCCTGAACATCCACCGATCGCGACATCCGCTTAATTTTGGCGGCCCTACGCGCAGCGCCTGTGTGCGGACCATGAGCATGGAAGCATGCCAGGGCCTGGAGTACTAGAGGGCGTGTTCACGGCAGGGACCTATTTCACCATGCCCCATCGTGCCTTGCCGCCCGTGCCTCGCCAGCTGACCGAGCTTCGCCGGCCCCTCTTCCTGAGCGCCCTGCTGGTCTCGACCCTGCTCCCGGCCCAGATCGACACCACCCTGGCCACCAAGCCGGACACCACCCGCCAGGAACAGCCCCAGCTGCCCGTGTTCACCATCACGGCCGACGACCTCGATGCCGAGCTGGGTGCCCAGGACATTTCCGGCATCCTGCAATCCTCGCGGGACATCTACACCTCCACCGCAGGCTTCAGCTTCGGCTCCGCCCGGTACCGCATCCGTGGCTACGATTCGCGGAACACCCAGGTGAGCATCAATGGCGTGTTCGTCAATGACATGGAATCCGGATGGGCCACCTGGAGCCAGTGGGCCGGCCTGAACGATGTGACGCGTTACATGGAGGTCCGCACGGGGGTCTCGCCCTCCCGGTACAACTTCGGCGGACTGGGCGGATACACGGACATCAACGTGCGCGCCAGCTCCCTGCGGAAGGGCATCCGGGTCTCCTACGCCTCCGCCAACCGGGCCTACCGGAACCGACTGATGTTCACGGCATCCACGGGCATGCGGAAGGATGGTTGGGCGTTCAGCTTCTCCGGATCACGGCGGTGGGCCGAAGAAGGCTATGTGGAAGGCACCAGCTTCGATGCCTGGGCCTATTTCCTGTCAGCTGAAAAGAAGATCAACGACAAGCACAGCCTGAGCTTCACCGCGTTCGGTGCTCCCATCGTGCAGGGGCGCCAGGGGGTGGCCATCCAGGAAGCCTATGACCTGGCAGGCACCAACTACTACAACCCCAACTGGGGCTACCAGAACGGTGAGAAGCGGAACGCGCGGATGAGCTTCGACCACAAGCCGGTCCTCATGCTCTCCCACCGGTATAAGCCGGACGCCAATACGAATTGGAACACCACGCTCTATTACACCTTCGGTCGTGACGGCCTTACCGGCATGCAATGGTTCGATGCGCAGGACCCCCGCCCGGACTATTACCGCTACCTGCCCAGCTACTACATGCCCTCGCTCTCGGTGAACGGCCAGAACGATCCCATGATGGCCGCGCGGCTCACCTCGGAATGGCAGAACGACGTGAACCGTCGCCAGATCAACTGGGACCAGCTCTACTTCGCCAACGGCAAGAACCTGTACACCGTGCAGAACGCCAACGGGATCGCGGGCAACAATGTGACCGGGAACCGCAGCAAGTACATCCTGGAGGAACAGCGTGCGGACCCCACCCGAATCGGGATCAATTCGGTCTACGACAAGGCCCTGGCCAACAATGTGCACGTGACCTACGGCGCCAGCTTCCATCGCCAGAAGACGCATTACTTCAAGGTGATCGACGACCTGCTGGGCGGTGACTTCTGGGTGGACGTGGACCAGTTCGCCGAGCGCGATTTCAATGACTCCCTCACCGCACAGAACGATCTGGACCAGATCAACAAGGTGGTGCGCGAAGGGGACATGTTCGGCTACGACTTCGACATCCATACCCGCTTGTACAATGCCTTTGGCCAGTACGAGAAGAAGTGGTCGCACCTGGAGGTCTACGGCGGCGCCGAGGTGACCTACACCTCCTTCTGGCGCGACAGCCGGCTGCGCAACGGCCGGTTCCCCGAACAGAGCTTCGGCACTTCCGAAATGCACAACTTCTTCACCTACGGATTGAAGGGAGGAGCGGTCGGCAAGCTTACGGGCCGCCACTTCATCAGTGCCAACGTGGTGTGGATGACCCGTCCGCCGATCCCGCGCACGGCCTTCATCTCCCCCCGCACCCGCGGTGAAGTGATCGACGGGCTGACCACCGAGAAGATCTGGTCGGGCGACCTGAACTACATCGTGCGGTCGCCCCGCCTGAAAGGCCGCGCCACCGTCTACTACACGCGCATGTCCGATGGCCTGTGGTCGCGCAGCTTCTACCACGATGAGTACCGCACGCTGGTGAACTACACCATGACCGGCGTGGACCAGGTGCACCAGGGCGTGGAACTGGGATTGGAGGCCAAATTGAGCGCCACCTGGTCGGCAACGGCCGTGCTGGGCACGGGGGATTTCCGCTATGCCTCACGCCCCGAGGCGACCATCACGCGGGACAACAACCCCGAGGTGTTCGATGCGGGCCGCACCGTGTACTGGGAGAACTACAAGGTGGGCGGCATGCCCCAGACCGCGGCTTCGTTGGGTGTGCGCTACAATTCGCCCAAGTTCTGGTTCGCCGGGGTGAATGCGAACTACTTCGATGACATGTACCTGGACCCCAACCCGGACCGCCGCACGGCCGAGGCCATCGGCAATTACGTGGAAAGCGACCCCCAGGTGGCCCTCCTCACGGACCAGACCAAGCTGGACCCCGGCGTCACGGTGGACCTGTTCCTGGGCAAGTCGTGGATGATCAAGCGCCAGTACCGCGTGGCCGTGAACGCCACCATCAGCAACCTGCTCAACAACACCGACCTCCGCGTGGGCGGCTTCGAACAGTCCCGGTACGACCGGACCGATGCGAACCGTTTCCCGCCGAAGTACAGCTATCTCTTCGGCCGGAACTACTTCGCGATGGTGACCTTCAGCTTCTGACCCCCCGATGTCCAAACGCCTTTCTTCCTTCATGAACTTCCGCTCCACCCTCGCCATCCTGACCCTGGTCGTGCTGGCCGCCGCCTGTAAAAAGGAATTCGACGAGCCGCCCGTACGCACCCTGCCCACCGGCCAGGTGCTCACCGTGGCGCAGCTGCGCGGCCTCTTCACCGGATCCCCCATCCGTTTCCGGGGCGACAGTTCGGTGTTCGCCGTGGTGACCGCCGACGAACAGAGCGGCAACCTGTACAAGAACGTCTACATCCAGGACCACACGGGCGCCATCGTCATGCGCCTGGTGAACCCCGGAGGCCTGTATCAGGGTGACAGCATCCGCATCTACCTGGCCGGCACCACGCTGAGCAGCTACCAGAACCTGCTCCAGCTGGACAGTGTGAACGTGGACAACAATGTGGTGAAGCAGGCCACGCTGGTGCCCAAGCAACCGACGACCGTCACCATCGCCCAGCTGAACCAGACCTACACCCCGGCATGGACCAACCCCTGGCAGGCCAAGTTGATCCGCATCGAGGGCGTGGAGTTCATCCAATCCGAACTGGGCACCACCTATGCCGATGCCGTGAACCAGGAGACGGTGAACAAGACCCTGTCCGACTGCACCAACAACATCCTGGTGCGCAACAGCGGCTACGCCAACTTCGCCAGCCAACAGCTGCCCACCGGCAACGGCAGCTTTGTGGGTGTGGTGGGGCAGTTCGGGGATGACATGCAGCTGTTCATCCGCAACATCAACGAGGTGCAGCTCACGGGCGACCGTTGCGACCCCATCCCAGAGCCCTGTCCGCCCACCACGAACGTAGCCGAGGATTTCGCGTCCGGCACCTCGAACGTGGACCTTTCCCTGGAATGCTGGTTCAATGTATCCACGGCCGGCAGCCGGGTGTGGCGTGGCTACAGTGATGCGGGCCAGATCTGCGCGCAGGCCACCGCCTTCCAGAGCAGCAGTCCCTCCGATGTGGCCTGGCTCATCAGCCCCACGCTCCAGTTCACCCCCGGCATGAGCCTCTCCATGCGCACCCAGTATGCTTTCTGGGTGAACGGCCAGGTGCCCTTCAAGGCCTTCGTGAGCACGAATTTCAACGGCACCAACACGGCCACCGCCAACTGGACGGAGATTACCGGCGCCACTTTCGCCAACTCGCCGACGCACAACTTCAACACCTGGGTGCCCTCGGGACAGATCCCGCTGGACGGCTTCCTGCCAGATGGCTACACCGGCAGCTTCGTGGTCGCCTTCCGCTACACGGGTTCGGGGCCCAATGGGCAGACCACCAACTACCGCATCGATGACGTGGTGATCCAGTGACCACGTTGCGTAACTTCAAACCAAATCCCCCAACGATGATGAAACACATTACCCTGGCAGCGATGGCGCTCCTGGGCGGCCTTACGGCCGTGGCCCAGGTGAACATCGACAGCGAATTCACCGACTGGACCGGTACCACCCCCGATGGTTGGGTGGGCACCAAGACGAACCTGGCCGCCGATGCGATCACCCCGGTGGTGGAGAACGAGGACACCATCGCTGTGCGCCTCGTGAACACGACCACCTCCCATCGGCGCTTCACCACACAGCCTCAGTCCGTGACGAACGGGGAGGCCTATGACATCACGTTCTGGGTTCGCGGCCAGGGTGATATCCGCACCGGCCTGTTCGATGAGCGGTCGACCGGATCGGGTTACTCGGCCTACAATTCCTGGGTGTCGGTGAACACCACCACCTGGGAGCAGCACACCCAAACGGTGGTGGTGGCCAACACCAGCGCCGCAGCCGAGTTCATCCTTTCGGTGAACGCCACGGCCGAGTCCGGCGTGGAAGTGGACCGTGTGACCATCGCCATTGGCACCGTGGAGCCTCCCACGGAGGCCACGATCGCCGAGATCCAGGAGAGCACCGCCCCCGATGGCGCCTCACCGCTGGTGGGCACGGTGGTGGCCACCCAGGGCACCGTGTCGGCCCTGAACGGCACGAGCGGTTTCTTCCTGCAGGACGGTACCGGCCCCTGGACCGGCATCTATGTGTTCACCGCACCCGGTTCGCTCGCGATCGGTGACGCCATCACCCTGACGGCCACCGTGGCGGAGTTCAATGGCCAGACCCAACTGACCAACATCTCCACCATCACCACGGTGAGCAGCGGCAACGCACTGCCCACCACCGACATCAGCACGGCCGACGCGAACACCGAACCCTACGAAAGCGTGCTGGTGCGTGTGATCAACGCCACCTGCACCGCCCAGGGCTCCTTCGGCCAGTTCACGGTGAACGATGGCAGCGGTGCCGTGCTCGTGGACGATGTGATCTATGCGCACCCCTTTAATGTGGGCACGGTCTACAACATCACCGGAGTGCTGCAGTACGCCTTCAACGAGTGGCGTATCCTGCCCCGCTTCGTGGCCGATGTGGAGCTGTTCAACAGCGTGGCCGAAGCCGGTGCCGCCCTGGTGCGTTGCTACCCGAACCCCGCCACCGACATGCTCGTGATCGAGAACCTGACCCCTGGTCAAGGCATCGGGCTGCGCCTGATGGATGCCCAGGGCCGCATCGTGGAAAGCACCACCCTCACCAGTGACCGCCACATGATGAACGTGACGGGCCTGCCTGCGGGTATCTACACGGTGGCCCTCCGCACGGCTGCCGGCGAGCAGCATGCCCGCATCGTGGTGAGCCACTGAGCCGGACCGAACGGAATGAAGAAGCCCCGCAGTGATGCGGGGCTTCTTCATTCGGGGCCATGGCGGATCACTTGTTCGCGTCACGCACCAGGATGAGGAACACCGGGAAGTGGTCGCTGTATCCGGCCTGGTAGGTATCGCCCACGAAGGTGCGGAAGGGATATCCGGAGAAGTTCCCCTCCTGCTGGCGGAGGTAGGGCTCGTTGAAGATGCGCACACCGTAGTAGCGATAGCGTCCACCCTCACCGGTGAGGAGGGCCTGGTTGATGACGATCTGATCGAAGAGGTTCCACGAGTCGCGCCAGGCCAGTGAGCCGATGCCCTTCTGATAGGGATCGTACATCGGGTTGAAGAGGATGTTGCCGGTGACCCTGTTCCGGTCGCCCGAGGCCTTCAGTTCGCGGGTGATGCTGCTGTTCACGGGATCATCGTTCAGGTCGCCCATGTACAGGATGCGATGCGCGGGATTGCGGGTCATCAACGAATCGATGATGTGACGCCCCAACTGGGCGGCCGCCTTCCGATTGGGCTCCGAGCGCTTCTCGCCCCCGCGACGCGATGGCCAGTGGGCCACGATCACGTGCGTGGTGTCGCCATCGAGCACGCCGCTCACCAGCAGTTGGTCCCGGGTGCGGAAGGCCGTGTCGGCCATGTGCAGCCGGTAGGAACGGTGCGCATACACCTTGTACAGTGCCGGGTTGTGGATCAGCGCCACGTCCACCCCGCGACGGTCGCGGCCATCCTCATGCACCACCCGGTATCCGCGGGCCTTGAGCGCATCGCGCTTAACCAGGTCCTCCAGCACGGTGGCGTTCTCGACCTCGGACAGCCCGAGTATCGCCAGCCCCTGCGGATGCAGGTCCTTGCCCATGGAGGCGATCACCTTGGCAAGCCGGTCCAGTTTGGCCGTGTAGCGCTCCGCACTCCAGTTCTTGGCCGAGCCGGGCAGGAACTCGGCATCATCCACACCGGGTGCATCCAGCGTGTCATAGAGGTTCTCCACGTTGTAGAACCCCACCAGCGCGGGTACCATCTCCTGCTTGGCAGGCTGGGCGCAGGCATCGAGGGAGGTGACCAGTGCAGCGGCCGCCAGGATGGAGGTGGCAAGGGAGCGGGAGCAGTTCATCAGGGGCCAATATTAGCCGTTCACCCTTAAGTGCATGTTGTGCCGGTGAGGCCTCACCATTGCGGGAAACGGAGGGGGTGTAGTTCGTTGTAGAGCCGAAGGAAACGGAACAGGGCCTCCGGAGCGTTGCGTTGCCTGGCGGGCAGGGCCATGAACTCCTCGTGCAGAACGGCATCGTTCCGCAGCGCGCGTTCCATGCCCGATGCGTTGAACGGCAGCATGACGCCCGTGGCCATGTCGATCAGCTGCTGTTCCATCACGGTGCGCGTCACCGGTCCGTAGCGGTACATGTAGGGATCCCAATCCCGGTAGCTCTGCTGATAGACCAGATGGGATAGGCTGCCCATGAGCCCGATGCGGTAGTATCCATCGCCTGCCCGCACGTAGACCACATCATTCTGGCAGAAGCCCCAGATGCGCCGCAGATCGATGGCCACACGGCCACCGCTGTCGGGCTGCCAGTAAAGCTTGCCGATCCGGCTCCGGATATCGGTCACCGGAAGGCCCTGGTCGTCCCGCAGCCGTTCGATCGGGATGCTGGGCGTGTTGTAGCGCAGGGCGTTCACATCGGCATAGAGGCCATCGCGCAGGTCCATGCCGGCCTGGTGGTCCACCCAGATGGTATCGCCCTGGGCCATTGCACGGAAGGCGAACGCCCAAAGCAGCAGCAGGCCGTGACGAAGCTTCATGGTTGTTGTGCCGCGGCACGTATCATGCCGATCACTTCGTCCGGCGCCTGGGCATGCACCCAATGGCCGGCGTACGGGATGGTCTCCACCCGGCTGTTGGGGAACTGCTCCTTGATCGCCGGGATGTCCTCACGCAGGATGTAATCGCTCTGCCCCCCGCGGATGAAGAGGGTGGGCACCTTCACGGTGGCGGGGCCGATGGAGGCCAGGATCGCATCCAGTTCGCGGGCGAGCAGGGGTACGTTCACGCGCCAGGCCAGCTGCTCCTCGGTGCGCCAGTACAGGTTCTTCATCAGGAACTGCACCACACCAGGCTCCTTCACCCGTTCGGCGATATGGGCCTCCACCTCCCGGCGGGTGCGGCCGGGGGACAGGTCTGCGGTGAGCAACGCCTCGATGATATGGCCGTGGTTGTTGGCGTGCTCCTTCGGGCTGATGTCGATCACCACCAGGTGCCTGAGCAGCTCAGGCCAGTGCTGGGCGAAGACCATGGCCGCCTTGCCCCCCATGCTGTGGCCCACCAGCACGATGCGCCCCAGCCCCAGACGCTCCACCAGGGCATGGACATCGGCCGCCATCAGTTCGTACGAGGTGGTTTCCGTGTGGGGTGAACGTCCGTGGTCGCGCAGGTCCACCAGCACCACGTCCATGGCCGGTGCGTCAGCCGGTTCGGATAGCTCACGCCCGATGCTGCCCCAGTTGTCCGAGGTGCCGAACAGGCCGTGGAGCACCACGACGGCAGGCGCGCCCTCCGGGCCCATGCGCCGGTAATGAAGGTCAACGGTCATCGCAGTTCGCGCAGATAGAGCTGGACCGTGTTCTCCAGACCGTAGGTCAGTGCGTCGCAGATGAGCGCGTGACCGATGGAGACCTCCAACAGTCCGGGGATGTTGCGGTGGAAGTAGTTCAGGTTGTGGAGGTCCAGGTCGTGACCGGCATTGAGGCCCAGCCCGAGCTCACGCACCCGTTCCGCTGCCCCCACGAAGGGCGCGATGGCCGCCTCACGATCGGCATGGTACCCCGCCGCATACGGTTCGGTATACAGCTCCACCCGGTCCGTGCCGGTATCCGCCGCATGGCCGAGCAGGTCCAGGTCCGTGCCCATGAACAGGGAAGTGCGGATGCCGGCGCCCTTCAAGCGGCCCACGATGTCGGTCAGGAGCTCCTTGTGGCGCAGCGTGTCCCACCCGGCATTGCTGGTGAGCACGTTCGGGTCATCGGGCACCAGCGTCACCTGGTGCGGGCGCACCTCCAGCACCAGATCGATGAACGACGGGGCCGGATATCCCTCGATGTTGAACTCCGTGGTGAGCACCGGTCGCAGCGCCCGCACATCGCTGTAGCGGATGTGCCGTTCATCGGGCCGGGGATGCACGGTGATGCCCTGCGCACCGAACCGTTCGATGTCCACGGCTGTTCGTACGACATCCGGGTTGTTGCCGCCGCGTGCGTTCCGCAAGGTGGCCAGCTTGTTGATATTGACGCTCAGATGGGTCACGGGTGATGCGTTACCTTGGCCCACAGGCCAGCAGGCGCAAAAGTAGACCCTGGCGGCCCCGTCCAGCGAGGTGAACACCATGCACGCCATCGACCTCATCACCCCCGACATCCCGCCCCTGCGACCGCAGGACGATGTTTCGCGCGCGCTCGACTGGATGGAGGAGTTCAAGGTGGGACACCTGCCCGTGGTGGAGGACCGACGGCTGGTGGGCCTGGTGAAGGAAACCGAACTGGTGGACCGCAACGACCCGCGCGCCTCGGTGGCTGCTGTAATGGACCGCGTGGAGGTGCCATTCGCCAAGAGCGACCAGCACATCTACGATGTGATGAAGCTCTTCAGCGAGCGTGGCCTCACCGTTGTGCCCGTGCTCAGCGACATGGGCGAATACCTCGGCTCGATCACCGAGCACGAGGCCCTGCGCCAACTGGCCCAGGTGGTGAACATCAGCGAGCCGGGCAGCATCGTGGTGCTGGAGATGAACCAGATCGATTACAGCCTGCAGTTGATCGCCCGCATCGTGGAGGGCAACGATGCCAAGGTGCTGAGCGCTTACGCCCACACCCTGGCCGGCTCCAACCGCATGGAGCTGACGCTGAAGGTGAACCGCGAGGACATCAGCGACATCCTGCAGACCTTCGAACGCTACGAGATCCAGGTGAAGACCACCTACCAGGGGTCCCGCTTCCACGAGGACCTGCGGGGCCGGTACGAGGAGCTCATGCGCTTCATCAACCTGTGACCGCCGGCATGGCCAGGGCGACGCCATCGCACACGTCCCGGCGCTGCGCGGCCTTCCTCGCCCTTGTGCTGCTGACCATCGGTGCCGTGGCCCAGGACTCCGCCAACGTGTTCATGCTGCGGGTGGTGGGCGTACAGATCACCGGCAACCGCATCACCAAAGAGCGCATCATCCTGCGCGAGATGCTGGTCCAGGAGGGTGACAGCATGGACGCCACGCTCTTCTACGAGCGCCTGGAGCGGAGCCGGCAGAACCTGATGAACACCGGGCTATTCAACACGGTGACGCTGGCCCCGCTGTACATCACCATGCGCACGGTGGTGGTGCAGGTGGTGGTGAACGAGCGCTGGTACCTGTGGCCCGCGGTCATCTTCGACCTGGCCGACCCCAACTTCAACACCTGGTGGCGCACCAAGGACCTGGGGCGTGTGAACTATGGCGCCTACCTGTACCGCTACAACTTCCGCGGGCGGAACGAGACCGTCTACCTGAAGGCCCAGTTCGGGTACACCCAGCAGTTCGCCCTGCGGTACAAGGTGCCCAACCTGGACCGGCACCAGCGCTGGGGCCTGAGCGTGGGCGGCAGCCACCTGCAGCAGGCGGAGGTGACAGCGGGCACGCTGAACAACGAGCGCATCCTGCTCAACAACCCGGAAGGCCCCAACCGCACGGAATGGAAGGCCGACGTGGAGGTGAGCCTCAGGCGCGGTCATGACGTTCGGCACTACGGCCGGCTGGGCTTCGTGAAGGCCTCGGTGACCGATACCGTGGTGGCCACCGCGCTCGACTATTTCGATGGCAACGTCACACACACGCGGTTCCTCACGCTGGGCTACGGCATCGTGTGGGACCGACGCGATGTGCGGATCTACCCGCGCCGCGGCCACTTCGCCGAACTGCGCGTGGACCGCTACGGACTGGGCTTCCTGGAGGAGTCCGCGCCGGGTATCACCACCATCTACGCCAGTCTGAAGAAGCTATGGATGCCCGCCGAACGGCTCACATTGGCCCTATCGGCACGGGGGAAATACACCGATGGCACCCCGCCCTACTACGTGCAGCAAGGCCTGGGCTATGGCGACATGGTGCGCGGCTACGAGTACTATGTCATCGACGGTGAACACTATGTGCTGGGCAAGGCGAACATGGTGGTGCAACTGGTGCGCCCCACCACCAAGCGGCTCGAGGCCGTCCCGATGGAAGCGTTCCGCACCCTCTATTTCGCCCTCTACCTCAACCTGTTCGCCGATGCAGGGCGGGTGCAGGACAGCCGGTATGCCGGACAGAACTTCCTGGCCGACCAGTGGATGAGCGGCTATGGCATCGGGCTGGACCTGGTGAGCAGCTACGACCAGGTGCTGCGGACCGAGCTCACACTGAACGCCCTGGGTGAGCGCGGTTTCTTCCTACATTTCACTCAACCCTTCTGACCCCATGCGCATTGGCGTACACGGCCGCACCATGGATGCTGCCCTCACCCCAACCGTGGTGAACGTGCTGGAACGCATGCGTCATCATGGCCTGGAGCCCTTGCTGACCCCCTCCCTGGCGGAATGGTTGCGCGGCCAGGGCATCTCCTTCGAGGCCCGGGTGCTCGGGCCCGTGATCACCAGGGCGGACGAACTGGACCTGGTGATCGGCCTTGGCGGCGATGGCACCCTGTTGGATGCCGTGGGGCAGGTGGGGCGCTTGCAGGTGCCCGTGCTGGGCATCAACCTCGGGCGCCTGGGCTTCCTTTCCAACGTGCGGCTCGATGACCTGGAGCGGGCCCTGCACGCGGTGCGCACCCGGCGCTTTGCCCTGCAGGACCGCTCCCTGCTGGAGGTGACCGACCATGGTGACCAATTGGGCGAACACAATTTCGCGCTGAACGAGGTGAGCGTGCTCAAACGCGACAGTTCCTCGATGATCGCCGTACGCGTGCACTTGGGGAACGACTTCCTGAACACCTATTGGGCGGACGGGCTCATCATTGCCACGCCCACCGGCTCCACGGCCTATTCCCTGAGCTGCGGCGGACCGGTGCTTTACCCCACCAGCGATGCCCTGGTGATCAATCCCATCTCGCCCCACAATCTGAACGTGCGCCCCTTCGTGGTGCCGGACCATTACACCATCCGCCTGCAATTGGAGGCCCGCCGGGACAAGTGCCTCCTGAATCTGGACTCCCGGAACATCAGCATCGAGGGGGACAGCACGGTCACCGTGAGGCGGGCCTCCTTCACCGCCAAATTGGCCCAATTGGAAGGGCACGACTTCCTGGACACCCTCCGCACCAAGCTCAACTGGGGCCTGGACCTCCGCTCGGGGGCGCCCCAGGCCTGACCAGCCCCGGCCAATCACCTATTTTCGCCCCTTGGTACGCCGGGCCCATACCACGCCCCGGTCGTGCGCGTTGTGCACCCGATGCTCCGCCCTGTTCTCCTCCTGCTGCTGCTTTCGGGCCTGTCGGGTGGCCTTTCCGCCCAGGTCAACGAACTGGGGCTCACCATCGGCGGAACCTACTACATCGGCGACCTGAACCCCACCCGGCACTATCCGCGCGACACCAAACTGGCCGGCGGGATCGTGTACCGCCACAACCTCACCGACCGCTGGGCCTTGCGCCTGCAAGGCCTGTACGGCACCCTGCAGGCCTATGACAGCGATTCCAAGGACACCCTGCAGCTGCTCCGCAACCTGCACTTCCGTTCACGGCTCATCGAGGCCTCGCTCCTGTTCGAGGTGAACTTCTTCAAATACCGCTCACGGGGCAAGGACAGCCGCAACTGGACGCCGTTCGTCTTCTGGGGGTTGAGCTACTTCAGGGCCAACCCACAGGCCGAGCTCGACGACACCTGGTACGACCTTCAGCCCCTGGGCACCGAAGGCCAGGGCACCTCGGCCGCACCGGGCACCGAGCCGTACAAGGTGGACCAGTTCGCCGTGCCCTTCGGCGCCGGTGTCAAGTTCAACTTCGGCAAACTGGACATCCAGCTGGAATGGGGCATGCGGCGCACCGGCACCGACTACATCGACGATGTGAGCGGTACCTACGTGGACAACGACCTGCTGGCCTTTGAGAACGGCCCCCTGGCGGCAGCCCTGGCAGACCCCTCGGGCGTGAACGATGTTCCCGGGTTCTCCAACACCGACCGGGCCCGTGGCGACAGCAACACCCGGGATTGGTACAACTACTCGGGCATCACCCTCACCTACGTCATCAGCCGGTTCTCCGACTGCGATGAGCAATACAACTGGATGAAACGCAGGCGTTGACGGTGTTTTTTGGCAATTTTGCGACCCTTTGGACCAGCTGAACGAACGTACTGAAGCCCTGCGCCTGCGCATCGACGCGGCCCGGGTGCCCCGCCACATCGCCATCATCATGGATGGCAACGGGCGCTGGGCCAAGCAGCATGGCCTGCAGCGGGTGGAAGGCCACATGAACGGCGTGCGCGGTGTGCGCGAGGCGCTCACCGGGGCCACCGAGATCGGGGTGACGCACCTGACCCTTTACGCCTTCAGCACGGAGAACTGGAACCGGCCTTCCGATGAGGTGAACGCCCTGATGGACCTGCTTGTTCGCACCGTGGTGAACGAACTGGACGAGCTCCACGAGAATTCGGTGCGGTTGAACGCCATCGGCGACCTGGACAGCCTGCCCCCCGGTTGCCGCTCCACCCTGGAGGATGCCATGCGCCGCACCACAGGCAACACCCGCATCACCCTCACCCTGGCCCTGAGCTACAGCGCGCGCTGGGAGCTGGTGCGCGCCGCACGCAGCATCGCCACGGCCGTGCGCAACGGCGAACTGGACCCGGACGCCATCGATGAACGGACCGTGGCGGACCACCTGGCCACCCGGAACATGCCCGACCCCGAGCTGCTCATCCGCACCAGCGGCGAACAGCGCATCAGCAACTTCCTGCTGTGGCAGATCGCCTATGCCGAACTGTGGTTCACGCCGGTGCTGTGGCCCGATTTCCGGCGTGAGCATCTTTTCCAGGCCGTGCTCGACTTCCAGAGCCGGGAGCGCCGCTTCGGACTGATCAGCGAACAGGTCACCCCCGCATGATGATGGTCCGCCACCTGCTTCTTTTCGCGGTGCTCCTGTCCAGCCCGCTGCTGGCCCAGTTCGAGCAGGGACCGGTGATGGACCCGAGCTTCCCGCAGGAGTACGAGATCGGGGGGATCACCGTGAGCGGCACCGTGGTGACGGACCCCAACGCCGTGAAGCTCTTCAGCGGCCTGCAGGTGGGTGACAAGATCACCGTTCCCGGCGAGCGCATCACGCGTGCGGTGAAGAACCTGTGGGAGCAGAAGCTCTTCAGCGATGTCCGCATCGAGGCCGCGGACATCCGGGGCCGCACCATCTTCCTGCACATCATCGTGGTGGAGAAGCCGCGTCTGTCGCGCTACCGGCTGAACAACGTGAGCCGCAACGAGAGCGACAAGCTGCGGGAGGAGATCGAACTGGTGCGCGGACAGCAGGTGAACGAGGCGCTCCTGGCCAACACCCGCACCACCATCAGCAACTATTACCGGGACAAGGGGTTCATGAAGGCCGATGTGCGCATCGACCAACGGCCCGACACCTCGCGGGGAGCACCGCCGAACAGCGTGATCCTGGAGCTGGACGTGCTGAAGGGGCCCAAGGTGCGGATCAAGCAGGTCACCTTCGAGGGCAACGAGGAACTGAGCGACAAGCGCCTTCGCCGGGCCATGAAGAAGACCCGGGCGAAGAGGTGGTGGAACTTCTTCGCCAGCAACAAGTTCCTGCCCAAGGAGTACAAGTCGGACAAGGCTAAGGTGATCGACCTCTACAACAACGAGGGCTACCGCAACGCCACATTGCTGAAGGATTCCCTCTGGTTCCTGAGCGATGATGAACTGGCCATCAAGCTGACCCTGGAGGAAGGCGGGCGCTTCCATTACCGCAGCGTGACCTTCACCGGCAACACCAAGCACACCACCAAGGAGCTGCTGGACATCCTGAACATCAAACCCGGGGATATCTACAACAAGAAGACGCTGGAGAGCCGGTTGTACATGAACCCGAGCGGCCGTGACATCAGTTCGCTCTACATGGATGACGGCTACCTGGCCTTCTACCCGGAACCGGTGGAGGTGTTCGCGGAGGGCGACAGCATCGACCTGGACATCCGCATCCGCGAAGGCAAACAGTACCGGATCCGCAACATCATCATCAAGGGCAACACGAAGACGCACGAGCACGTGGTGCGCCGCGAGATCCGCACCAAGCCCGGACAGCTCTTCAGCCGCAGCGACATCATGCGCACCCAACGGGAACTGGCGCAACTGGGCTACTTCAATCCGGAATCCCTCGGGGTGAACCCCATCCAGGATGCCCGCACCGGGACCGTGGACCTGGAGTATACCGTGGAGGAAAAGCCCAGCGACCGACTCGAACTGAGCGGCGGCTGGGGGGCCGGCCGCCTGGTGATGTCCCTGGGCCTGTCGTTCACCAACTTCTCCATGCGCAAGTTCTTCGATGGGAAGGCCTGGCAACCGCTGCCCTCCGGCGATGGCCAGACGCTGAACCTGCGCGCACAGACCAACGGCCGCTTCTTCCAGAGCTACAGCCTGAGCTTCGTGGAGCCCTGGCTGGGCGGCCGCAAGGCCAACTCGCTCAGCGTTTCGGCCTACCATTCGGTGCAGACCAACGGGCAGCCCAAGTTCGTGGACTCCGCCTCGGGCCAGATCCCCAATCCCAACCGCAGCGCACTGCTCATCTATGGCGCATCCATCGGTCTGGGCAAACGGGTCACCTGGCCGGACGACTACTTCATCCTGCGCAACACGATCGGCTTCCAGCACTACGACCTGCGCAACTTCACCGGGGCCGGTGGCCAGATCTTCTTCGCCTTCAACACGGGCAACAGCAATGTGCTGTCCTACACCTTCCAGCTTTCCCGCAACTCGGTGGACCAGCCGTTCTTCGCCCGGTCCGGCTCCGACATGACCTTCAGCTTCAAGGCCACCCCGCCCTGGTCCCTGTTCACCCCTGGCCGCGATTGGGCCAACCTGGACCCGCGGGAGAAATACAAGTGGGTGGAGTTCCACAAATGGAAGTTCACCACGGTGTGGTACAACAAGCTCACCAACAGCAAGAGCGGCCACAACCTGGTGCTGATGACCCGGGCCGGGTTCGGCTACCTGGGCAGCTACAACCGGAGCCTCGGCAGCCCGCCTTTCGAGCGCTTCTACCTGGGTGGTGTGCCCATCACCGGGTTCGTGCTGGACGGCCGGGAGATCGTGAGCACGCGGGGGTATGATGATTTCTCCCTGTCGCCCCAGACGGGCAATTTCGTCATCGGCAAGTACACCACGGAACTGCGCTTCCCGGTGTCGCTCAACCCGCAGGCCACCATCTACACCCTGGGGTTCTTCGAGGCCTCCAACACCTGGGGTGAGATGGGCGACTTCGACCCGTTCAAGATGTACCGCTCGGCGGGTTTCGGCCTGCGTTTGTTCCTCCCCATGTTCGGCCCGATGGGCCTGGACTACGGCTGGCGCCTGGACGACGTACCGGGACGGCCCGCCATGGCCAAAAGCCAGTTCCACTTCTCGATCGGCATAGATTTTGGCGAACTCTGAGCCGGTCGGGCTATTTTCGACACTCCGTATGGCACGCACGCTCCCCCTCCTCCTGGTCATGACCGCCCTGTTGGCGCTGTCGAGCCCTGCCGCGGCCCAGCGGATCGCGTTCGTGAACACGAAGTACATCCTGGAGCAGATGCCCGAATACGGCGCCGCCCAGAAGGAGCTGGACCGCCTGTCCAAACAATGGCAGGAGGAGATCGATGAGCGCCACCAGCAGATCAAACGGCTGCGCGACGCGTACAACGCCGAGGCCATCCTGCTCACCGAGGAGATGAAGCGCTCCCGCCTGGAGGAGATCGAGGAGCGTGAACGCGAGGCCCGCGACCTGCAGAAGAAACGTTTCGGCCCGAACGGGGACCTCTTTAAAAAACGCCAGGAGCTGATCCAGCCGATCCAGGACCGGGTGTACAACGCCATCAAGGAGGTGGCGGGAACGAGCTACATCGCCGTGTTCGACATCGGCGGGCAGAGCAGCAACCTGCTTTTCGCCAGTGAGAAGTACGACAAGAGCGACAGCGTGCTCCGCAAACTGGGCATCAGGCCCGGCAAGGACGGCGCCGGCGGTCGCGATGACGAGGAATTCGGCCGTGATCCCGAGGAGGACAGCGCCCCCGGCAAGGACGGTGGCACCACCCCTCCGCCCTCCCCGCGTGGTGGTGGCGGCCAGGACATCAAGCAACCCCGATAAGTGAACATCCCCAACATGAAGTACGTGATCCTCGCCCTGGGCCTGCTGGCCTCCACCGCACAGGAAGCCCTGGCCCAGCAACTGAAGATCGGCCACATCGACCGCCAGAAGCTCATGCTGATGATGCCGGAGCGGAAGGACGCCGAAGCCAAGATGCAGGCCTTCGCCAAGACCTTGGAGGACCGCCTGAAGGCCATGGGCACCGAGTACCAGCAGAAAGTGGCCGATGCCCAGGCTGGTGCGGCGAGCATGACCCAGACCGAGAAGGACATGGTGATCCGCGAGATCCAGGAGTTGGAGCAGCGTATCCAGGCCGCGCAGGAGAAGGCCCAGGAGGACCTCGCCAAACAGGAAGAGGAGCTGCTGAAGCCCATGGTGGACCGGGCCAACACCGCGATCAAGGACGTGGCCACCGCGAACAACTTCACCTACGTGCTGGACGTGAGCACGGGTACTGTGCTGGTCTATGAGAAGGGCGAGGACATCCTGCCCCTGGTGAAGGCCAAGCTGGGCATCCAATAATTCCCCGAACGGCGGTGACCGGCGCCCACGACGAACGGCCCATCGGCATCTTCGACTCCGGCATCGGCGGGCTCACCGTCACCGCGGCCATCCGGCAGGCGCTCCCCACGGAGCGCCTGCTCTATTTCGGGGACAACGCACATGTCCCCTATGGTCAGCGGTCGCTGGACGAAGTGCGCGGCTTCAGCCATGCCATCGTGGAGGCCCTGATCGGAGCCGATTGCAAGCTCATCGTCATCGCCTGTAACACGGCCTCGGCCGCCGCACTGGCCAGCCTGCGTGCCGCGCATCCCGGCCTCCCCTTCGTGGGCATGGAACCCGCCGTGAAGCCCGCCGTGGAGCATACCAGCACGGGCACGGTGGGCGTGATCGCCACCACCGCCACCTTCCAAAGTGAGCTCTACGCCTCCATCGTGGAACGCTTCGCCGGCGATGTGGAGGTGCTGCACCAGCCCTGTCCGGGCCTGGTGAAGCAGATCGAAGCGGGCGAGACCGGTTCACCGACCACCGAGGCCATGCTGCGGGGCTGGCTCCAACCCATGCTGGACCGCCACATCGATGCGCTGGTGCTGGGCTGCACGCACTACCCACTGGTGCGTCCGCTCATCGAACGCATCGTGGGGCCCGGTGTGCGCATCATCGACCCCTCACCGGCCATCGCCCGGCGGGTGGACCATCTGCTGCGTGAGCACGCGCTGCGCACATCGGCAACGGCAGGCGGACTGCAATGCTGGACCAGTGGCGATCCCGCCCACTTCGCACCCACCCTGGAACAATTGGGCCTGGGCGGGACCGAGGTCCGTCAGGCCCGGTGGAGCACTGCAGGAACGCTCATTCTTCCTTGAACCACGAGGCGTAGAGGCGGTAGTTGGCCGCGATGCGCTCGATCTCATTGCGGGAGAGGTCCTCCCCCACTTCGCGCACCCGCCTGGCCGGCACACCGGCCATGAGGCTGCCCGGCGGCACCACCGTGTTCTGCAGTACCACGGCACCGGCGGCGATCACACTCCCCTCGCCGATCACCGCGTGGTCCATCACAATGGCCCCCATGCCGATGAGCACCTTGTCGTGCACCGTGCAGCCGTGCACGATGGCATTGTGCCCGATGCTCACGTCGTTGCCGATGGTGAGCGGGGCGCGCTGGTAGGTACAATGCAGCACGGCCCCGTCCTGGATGTTGACACGATCGCCGATGCGGATGCTGTGCACATCGCCGCGCACCACGGCGTTGTACCACACACTGCACCCGTCACCCATCACCACATCACCGATGACCACTGCGGTCTCGGCAAGGAATGGCTCACCACCGAACTTCGGCGTGAAGCCGCGCACCGTGCGGATCAAGGCCATGGCTCAGTGTTGCTCGGCGGGCTTGCCACAACCTTCCTTCTGGCAGCATGCAGGCAGCTCGGCGAAGGCCTTCGGGTCACCGGGAAGGTCGTCCGCATAGTAGCCCAGCTTGGTCACGGCCACGCGGATGGCCTCGGGCGAGGTCTTCCGGGGATCGTACTCCACGCGGATCACGTTGGCCGCCAGGTCCAGGTCCACCTTTTTCACGCCCTTCTCGTAGATCAGGTTCGTCTCGATGGTCTGCTCGCACATGTCGCAGACACTGCTGGTGCGGATATCCAGGTGGGCGAGTTTCTTGTCCTGGGCACGCGCGCTCAAGAGGCTGCCGATGGCCGCGATGAGGAGGAGGGTTCTCATGATGTTCATTTCGTCGGTTCGTTCTTGGAGGGTTTCAGTGTGAATCGCAGGCCACCGTAGAGCATGGCCTTGTTGGTGGGCCCCCAGATGAGCGAGGCATCAAAATAAGGGCCGAAGGGATCGTTGGCCGCGATGATCTGCTGCTGCTGCAGCGTGCTGGTGATGTTCTCGCCCCCGAGGTAGAACTCCCAAGGCCCCACCACACGGGTGATCTGGGCGTGCAGGGTGCCGTAGGCCGGAGCCCGGTCCCACATGCGTTGGTCCGACGGGTTGGCCTGTGTGGAGGGGATGCGCGATGGGCCGAAGAGGTTCAAGGTCACGTCGAAGCGCCACCGCTCCTTGCGATCGGCGAAGGCCAGGTCCACCAGTCCGCGATGCATCGGGGTGAAGGGGCGCTCCAGCAGTCGTTCGCCGCCGACCCCGGTGTAGGTGGTGCGCACGTCATAGTAACGGTAGCTCACCTTCAGGTCGAGCACCCGGTTCAGTTCCACCTGCACATCGACCAATGCACTGTTGGCGAACGAAGGGCCATCGAGCATGTAGAAGGCCAGCATGTTCGGGGCACGGTCGAGGTCGGCGATCACCTGGCTGGTGAAGCTGGTGCGGTAGGCATCGACGCCCACGGCCCACTTCCGCTCCAGCCACTTGAACTTGTGGAGCAGCGAAGCACCAAGGTTCCAGGAGCGTTCCATGCCCAGCTGATCCTCGAAGATCACCCGCCGCGAACTGGCCATCACGGCCGCGTTCTCCACCAGGGGATTCGCGGTGCGGAAGCCATGACCCACCGAGAACCGGGCCGTGGTGAGCGGTCCCAGATCGACCTTGGCATGCACACGAGGACTGACCACACTGCCGAACCGATCATTGGCATCGGCCCGCAGACCGGCGACCAGTGTGAAGCCATTGCGCATGCGCGTGTACTCCGCGAACACGCCCGGCATGCGCTCCACGCGGCCCAGGTCCCGCTGCCGTCCGATGGTGTCCGTAAAGAGCTCGCGGTAATCATCGAACTGGAAGGCCAGGCCTGTCTTCAGTTGATCGGTGCCCTTGCCCAGCAATTGTTGGAAGACCGCGTTGGCGTAGAAGCTCTGCTGCAGGCCATCATACTGACGGATGCCGTATGTACTCTGCGAATCGTGGCGACGGCCCGACACGATGAAGCCGACGCTCTTCGTCGGGTCGTTCTCGAAGATGATGCCGTGCTTGGCCAGCACGTCCACCATGCGGTTGCGGATGTCGATGTCGTACGGCATGTCCGGCCGATGCCCCGCGTGCTCCCCTGCGGCTGGAACGTGCCCCGTGAGCTGTCCTCCTTCCCGCACATCGTCCACGAAGCGCAGGGCCACCTGGGCACTTCTGCGTTCGCTTTGATGGACCCAGCGGTCCATCACGTTGATGCGCCGCGTCATGGGCATGTCCATGAAGCCATCCTTGTTCTGGTCCAGCTCCGTGCCCATCCAGTTGCCATGGACGAGCAGCAGGTTGGCGCTCTGCTTGCCGGTGGGCTGTGCGGTGTGCACGTTGGCCTCCATGCGCCCCTGTGAGTTGCCGTAGAGGTTCACGAAGAGCGGTGGCTCGCTGAGGGGGTTCACGAGGCACAGATCGATCTGGCCGGTCATGGCGTTGGGGCCGTTCACCGCCGTGCCGATGCCCTTGCTCAGGTTGATGTCCTTGATCCAGGTGCCGGGCAGCAAGGTGAGGCCCGATGCGGTGGAAAGGCCGCGGATGAAGGGGATGTTCTCGACACTCATCTGGGCGTACTTGCCATCCAGTCCCAACATGCGGATGGTCTTGGTACCCGAGACGGCATCGCTGTAGCTCACATCCACCGTGGCGTTGGTCTCGAAGCTCTCACTGAGGTCGCAGCAGGCGGCACGCTTCAGCTCCTTCTGACCGATGATCTCGGTGGCGTTGATGGTGCGCGTGCTGAGCTGCGTGCCTTGCACCCGCTCCACCACTTCCACCGGACCCATCTCCACAGCCCAACGCAGGGTGAAGGTCAATGGTGAGGTGGGTGGCGCCTTCAGCAGCAGGGTATCGGGCTTGTAGCCCACGAAGGAGGCCACCAAGCGGGCGGGCCAGGCGGGCGGCGGTGGAATGGTGAACTCGCCCCCATAGCCGGTGGTGGTGCCGATGGTGGTGCCCAGCCAGTAGACATTGGCGGTGGGCAGTAGTTCGTTGCTCTCTTGTGCCACCACCTTGCCTGTGATGGGCTCTTGGGAGAACGCTTGAGCGGCCAGCAGGCCGAAAAGCAGGGTTATTGGAATTCTAAAGTTCATGGGTCCAGTTCAGGGTACGACAGGGTACTCATCGAGCACAGTGTGCTCCGGCGCTCCAAGCGCCCTGACAGGACCTTCTAAATGCGGTAGACGCGCAACAGCGAACGTCGTTCGTCCGTAGGCCGGGGCGCTGGCCCGCAGGCCATGACCTTCGGCGTGCCCGGAGCGGACAGCGGCACGACCAGCGCACCGGGCAACTGCGCATATGCGACAGGTACATCCACGACCACCTGGCGGTCGTGGTGGAGATCGGGCTGGTCCAGGACCACCTGGCCGAAGGTGCAGCACTCCGCACGCACGGCGGGTTCCGACGGCACCTCTTCCGCGCCACATTCGGCGAACGTGGCTCCCAAGGTGTACACGCTGAACCCACCCTTCAGGCAGGTCATGCGCGACACGGACAGCCCGCTCGTGGCCAGCAACAGCAGTGCTGTCACCAGCACCACGGCCATACGACCTCCTGTCCGCAAAGCGTGCATCACGGTACAAAAGTACGAGAACGCGGGAGCCGGGGGAAGAACGAAAGCCCCTGCGCCTTGGGAACCCACGGGCTGAAGCAGGGTTACCTTTGCCCCATGAACGCTCAACGCCCGCCCGTTTCCGTCTACGCCGAATCGACCCCCAACCCGGTCACGATGCGCTTCGTGAGCTCGCGGCTGCTGGTGCAGGATGGCCGGCTGCTGGAGTTCCGGAGCCCTGAGGAGCCCGTGGGGGTCTCCCCGCTGGCCGAGCACGTCTTCAACCTGCCCTTCGTCACCGGGGTCTTC
>CAUJFM010000109.1 GCA_963169595.1 Bacteroidota bacterium
GCCAGCTGCGCCGGGAGCGCAGCCAGGGATCGCAACGCGGCTAAGGGCTTAACACGGGGCCAACAGTGCCCGGCTATCTTCGCCGCCCGTCATGAACCCCTTGTCCCGCGTCCGCCTTCGCCTGTTGCGCACCGCGCGCATCACGGGCATCTGGGTGCTGGTGAGCCTGCTGGCGGCGCTGTTCGAGCACAATGTGCTGGCCGAGGCCGGTGTTCCGGTGAGCCTGCGGCAGCGGATCGATGCCCACGTGCTCATCGGCTTCTTTGCCGGACTACTGGGCGGCGGCACCTACATCTTCCTGCTGCGCGACCGCCTGAGGAAGTTCGCCTTCTTCCCGGCCTGGGGCATCGTGGCGGTGCTGCTCATCCCGGTCGTGGCGCTCTTCTCGGCCTGGATGCCCACCCGCTTCGACCACGCCCTGGCGGTGGAGCGCCTCTTCACCCTGCATTGGCTGGGCCACTACCTCTATTGGACACTGCTGATGGGCGGCACCATGCTGATGGTGCGCCTCAACGACCAGTATGGCGGCGGGGGCATCGGTTACCTCACCGGACAGTACCGCCGTCCGCGCCAGGAGATGCGCATCTTCATGTTCCTGGACATGCGCTCCAGCACCAGCATCGCCGAACAGCTGGGCCACCAGCAGTACTTCAAGCTGATCAACGAGCTGTACGTGGAGATCACCGACCCCATCCTGTACTCCCGCGGCGAGATCTACCAGTACATCGGCGACGAGATCAGCGTGAGCTGGCCGCTTCGCAAGGGCGTTCGCAAACAGCGCTGCGTGCGCTGCTTCCTCGACATCCGCACCAAACTGCAGCAACGCGCCGCGCACTACAAGGCCAACTACGGCATCGAACCCGTGTTCAAGGCGGGCTTCCACTACGGCCCCGTCACCACCGGCGAGGTGGGCAGCGTAAAGCGGGAACGGATCTTCAGCGGCGATGTGGTGAACACCGCGGCCCGCATCCAGAACACCTGCAACGACCATGGCGTGGACAACCTGCTGAGCGATGAACTGCTGCAGGTGCTGCGCCTCCCGGCCAATTACCAGGTACGCGAGATCGGCAGCATTGAGCTCAAGGGCAAGAAGCAACCCACCCGCCTGTGGACCATCGACCAGGTGACCGCCGTCCGGCGCCGCTGAACCGTCAATATTCGTAGGACCGGCCGTTGCGCACCACCACCGTGTGGCCCAGCGGGCTGGGATACACCACCGCATCGCCGTACACCTCGAAGCTGCGGATCGCGGCCTCGATGCCGAAGCGCATCCGCTCCCCCCGGTACCAGCCGCGCAGCTCGCGGTTCATGTCCAGCCATACCAGCAACCCATCGCGCACCACGAAGCGCTCGGGCACATAGGGTTCCACCGTAACGGCGCCCTCGCCGTCGAAGACCTTCAGCACGGCATCCTTCACCCACACCAACAGGCTGTCCTGCACCCAATAGGCCGTGGGTTGTTCGTCCAGGTTGAACAGCCGTCCGTTCTGCCAGCAGCGCAGGCGGCCGTTGCCGTCCACGAAGCCCAGCAGCCCGTCCCCCGCCTTCGCGCTCGCCGGTCGCAGCTCCGAAAGGCGATGCACCCCGCTTCCGTCCTGCACCTCGAAGCGGTCGTTCACATCGTTCCAATAGGCCGTGAGCCCGCCCCCCGTGGCCACCAGCGCCAGGCCGCAGCTGTCGGTGAGCACCGCGCGACGCCCCGCGCGGAACTGGTGCAGCTTCAAGGTGCTCCGGTCGTGGAAGGTGACGCGGTCCGTGCCATGGTCCCACTGCGGACGGGCACTGCCGCGCTCCAGGGTGGCCAGCGGGAAGAGCTCGCCGCGCCAGGCCACCACCAGTTCGTGGCGGGCGCTGTCGTGCAGCACCAGCAGGCTGTCGCTCAAGGTGAAGCGCTCCACGTCCTGCGCCACCCGGTGCGGACGTCCGCCGCGCAGCACCATCACCGTGTCGCCGTTGGCCCAGGCCACGCGGCCCCGGCTGGCCAGCACGGTATCGGGCGCGTGTTCCTGCAGCAGGTGCAACCGGGGTCCGTCGGACAGGAAGAGCTTCAGGCGGCCCTCATGGTCCTGGTACACCACCTGGCCTTCGCTGGCGTACACCCAGCGCGGTGGCCGGGCCTCCAGCACCTCGAAGCGCTTGTTGCTGAACACCACGAACCGCTCGGCGCCCGATACAAAGGGCACGGGCACCTGTGCCAGCAGCGGCAAGGCCAGCACACATCCGATCAGCAAGGCCAACAGGCGCTCAGGAAACCGCTTTCGCATGGCGTTGAACGGTGTGCACCCGCACCTCGCGGCGGCGACCCTTCACCGGCAGGGTGTGCTGCGGACCGATGGTGAAGCGTTCATGCGCCTTGGGAATGCGCTCCAGCAGCTCGGCCGAGACCAGCAGGTCCGTCTTCATCTCCTTGGCCAGCCCCAGCATGCGCGACACGCTGTTCATCACATCACCGCTCAGGTCAATGGCGCGCTTGATGTGGCCGATCTGCGCACTGATCACCCGGCCGCCATGCACTGCCGCCCGATACTGAGGCACCACGCCGAAATCGCCCTTCAGCTCCTCGGCGTGCTGCTGGATCCGCTCCATGATGTCGAAGTACAGGTCCAGGCAGTTCTCGTAGCGCACCCCCACGCGCATGGGCCAGGTGAAGATCACCTCATCGCCCACGTACTTGTGGATCTCCGCCTCGTTGCGCAGCAGCGCGTCGGTCATCAGGGAGTACACCTGGTTCAGGAAGCGGTAGTAGCGCAGGTCGCCCATGCGCTCGGCCAGGGCGGTGCTGCCCACCAGGTCCATCGTGAGCACGATGCGCTCCTCCGCCTTGGGACTCTCGTAGCGGCCCAGCAGGAAGCCCATGAACTGCCGGCGCCCCATCAGCTCCTCCAGCTGCACCACCAGCAGCGCCACGGTGCTCACCACCGATACGCGCACGGCCAGCTGGTAGAAGAGCGTCATGCCCAGGATGTCGCGCACCCGGTAGGGCTCCTCGGCCACCAGCAGGCGGAAGTGCTCCTGCCCGGTGATGTAGGCCAGGCCGATGAGGGCCACGGTGAGCAGGTTCACCAGCAGCGCCTTGCCCAGGAACTGCAGGGGGATGGCCAGCGCGCGGAAGCGGCGGCGGAAGAGGAACTCCTCCAGCACGCCCGTCCACAGGCCCAGCAGGGCCCAGGCCCCCAGCTTGGCGCCGAAGGGCTCCCCGCTGAAGAGCGTGAGCACCCAGGCCACCGCGGTGGTCACCAGGCCGTACTTCACCAGCTTGCGGAGCTTGTAGCGGGTGATGGGGGTGAAGGCCAGTGGCATGGGCCCGCGAAAGTACGGCGGGGGGCCAGCCTTGCGATCTGACCACATGGACCAGGAGACAGAAAGGTCCAACCGGGATGAGCTTACCGTTCATTCAACGAACACCAACTGCCGCTCCGTAGCCGGGGCATCCCGGATACGCCCCCCTACAGAACATGAACGGCCCCGCCGAGCCGA
>CAUJFM010000110.1 GCA_963169595.1 Bacteroidota bacterium
TGTAACATCGACCCACCGGGTCGACCCGTAACGAGTTGGGTCTTTTGGGCGTGCCCCGGCTCAAATGCAGCCGGGTCGCGCTTTCCGCTCGTACTCCTCGCTCCTCCGTCGCTGCGGGGTACCCGCTTCAATCGCTCACGCGGAATGCGCGACATAGGAGTGCTATTTTCGATTGATGAGAACACGCAAGCCAAAGGAGCCAGCGGAAAAAGCCGATTGGATCGAGAGATATCGCGACGGACGCATCCTTGGCCGTCTTTGCTCCGGCATGATCGTGTTCGGATTGGAGGAATTCAAAGGTGCGTACTTCATACAGAACCTCGACCAACTAGAGGCGTTATGGACAAGAAGGACCGTGGTGAGATTGGCCTCGAAGAGTTCGGTCAAGCTGTAGCGCCGTTCATGTTCAATGATCTATCCGACGCGATTCGAATTTGCGTGTTCTTCGAGAATTACATGAAAGCGATTTTGATGTCTGAGCGCATAATAGTTCATCAGTTCACATCTGAACGCTTGAAACCATTGGGAAGAAGACAGAACAAGCAGCCAATCGATAACCTTTACTTAGTAAAATGTCGCATTGAACCAGATGAGGTTTCTGAGCAAACCATTGGCATGGGCTTGATGCTTAACAGCAAGTATCAAGATGTCATTAAGCTTCCGGATGATATCCGGGACATTGTTCGAGAGATCAATACGAGTCGAAATAGCCTGCACTTCAGACCTAACATGGCAGGGGAATACGGGCGGTCTACCGTTGCCGACCTCAGAAAGCTGAATGGGTTTGCTGATCAGTGGGTGCAAAAAGCGGTGGAAGCATCTAAGGCCGACCGAGATTGAAAATACCCCGTGGGCGCAAGTCGTCGGCGCTGGAATGTGTGATTGTCGATATGGCGGTCTCTCGCCCTTGACCCATTACCGCCAGGCAGGCTGTAGCGATCATCTCGCTCTGCGGCCACGGCGCGGAGCCGATACGAACCGGAAACTCTCCGAACCTTCTCCTACGGCCCGAACTGTTTACTAGGCCGCCGACTCGTATGGCGGATCTGATAGACGTACACGGTATCGCCATCGATCGTGAAGACCACGCGGCAGGGGAACCGGGGTACGAGGTCATGCCTGAATTTCCCTTTCCTGAGCTGCGATCCTTTCGGGTTTCGTTGAATGCCGCGAAGACATTCTTCCAGCGTATCCGCAAAACGACCTCCTAATCCCTTGCTGGGTGATTCGTACCAGTCGTGGATCTTTGACGCCTCGTTCAGAACCGAGTGCCTGATCTTGAGCTTATAGTTCATGCCCGCCGACCTTCACGGATCGTGCGCATGGCCTCATCCAGGCTGACGTAGGTATCCAGGCCGGCTTCGCGCCTGCGGTCGATCTCCTCCAACTCCGCAAGTTCATCATCCGTGATCTCGAAGGCTCCTTCCTTGTCTTCGCGGGTGAGCAAGGCACGAATGGTGGCCAGGATGCTTTCGTTGCGCTCTTTCTGCAACAGTTGCATGATCTCGGTGCGGAGGTCGATCGCGCTCATGGCGGTTCTTCTATTCCCAAAGATAGGCTGCCAAGACCCATTCTGCCGTTCAAAGTCAACCTATCTTCGTTGGGCCATGTCCACCGAATCCCTCAAACTCCAGCTGATCGAGCGCCTGCTGCGTACCACCGATGAAAGCCTGCTCAGAAAAGTGGCCGATCTGTTCCGCTCGGAGAAGGTCGCCGAGGATGAGGATGGCCTCACCGATGAGCACTTCAACATCGTGAAGGAGCGCGAAGCCGCATACAAGCGCGGGGAAGGCCGGAGCTACACTTGGGAGGAAGTGCGTGAGATGGCGCGCAAGGCGAAGAACGCATGAGTTTCCGCTTGGAAATCCGGGACCGTGCAAGCGACGAATTCATCGAAAGCTACCTCTGGTATGAGCAACAGCGCAGCGGACTGGGCGAGGAGTTCCACGATGAGGTAGAGGAACATTTCGCCTTCCTGCGTGAGCGCCCCGAAGGCTTTGCGAAGTGGCGGGGACCCTACAAGAAGATCAACCTCAAGCGCTTCCCGTACATCATCGTCTTCCGTGTAGTGAAGGATGCGGTCGTTGTCTTCAGTGTCTTTCACACCAGGCGCGATCCCAAGCGCTGGGGCCGGCGGCGTTGATGGGCAAGCCCACGGCAGTGTGAAGAGCTCCGCGCTCTTGTGATTGAAAGCCGGTGGAGTAGCCGGTACTGGTGCGGACACTTGAGCTGTTTCGGATCACACAAACACCTTGCTGAACTCCTCGAACCGGTAGATGCGCCCCACTTGTTGCCGGTCGCCCCGCGCAGGAATTCGTGCAGGCCATTCGTAGCCTTCTCCGCCGCCCCGATCATGCCCACCGGAAAGCAAAACCCCTCGGCGCATGGCCGAGGGGTTCGCCTTTCACCGAGCGGCGATCAGAACTTGCCGTTCGCGTTCTTCCATTCGCTCTGTGGCGGCACGGTCTCGATGGTGTCCCAGTGCTCGGCGATCTTGCCGTTCTGCACGCGGAACAGGTCGTAGAACACGGTATGCCTGCCGCCGAGGACGCCTTCGCTGGCCACCAGCACGAAGTTGCCTTCGCCGAGGACCATGTGGATGCTGTCGTACTTCATGGTGATCCCCTGCTTGGCCCATTCGCCCAGGGCCTTGCCCAGGCCGCTGAGGCCGTCGCCGATCAGGGTGTTGTGCTGGATGTAGTTGTCGCCATCGTAGTAATTGGCGAGCTTGTCCATCTTGCCCTCCACCAGGATGTTCTGCACGAAGTCGCGCACCAGCGCCTTGTTTACCGCGGTCTTGTCCAGGTCGGTGGCCTCGGTGGGTCCGTCGAACTGCGTGTGGCCGCTGGGGTTCGGCGCGGCGATCTCCTGCAAGTTGTCCCAGTGCTCCACGATGCGGCCGTTCTCGAAGCGGAAGATGTCGAAGCCGGCCTTGGGCCCGAAGAAATCGTAGCGGGTGTGCGCGAATCCGTAGTCGCCGTCCTGGAAGGCGCGCACCACTTCGGCCTTGGCGCTTCCAGGCGGCAGCGCTTTGAGCAGAGCGCCGAAACCGGCCAGCCCGTCGGCGGCCATGAGGTTGTGCTGGATGTACTTGTCGGGGTTGATGTACGCGATGGGCTTCGGGTCGCCGGTCTGGATGCTGTGCAGCAGCTCGGTGACCATCTGTTTGTTGCTGATGGCGGTCGTGGTGTCCATGGTCTGTGGTTGTTGAGGTTGTTCGGTCGTTGTGGTGGTCGGGCTGCCGCAGGCGGCGAGCGCGATGCCCAGGGTGAGCGCTGTTCTCATCGGTGTTGAATGACGGTGCAAAGCAACCGCCACGGCTTGCGAAAGGCGCTATACAAACCGGACGAAGAATGGTAGAAATCGCCCTTCACCCGGATCACGGATGCAGCTCGCCCGGCGTCCTGCCCGTGAGGCGCTTCACATACTTCACCAGGTTGCTCGCATCCTCGAATCCCATTTCGAAGGCCAGCTCCTTCACGCTCTTGTCGCGCACGCTCATGTGGCGCCGGATCTCGAGCACCGTGCGCTCATCGATGAAGGTCTTCGCCGTGCGTCCGGTGGCGCGCCGGCACAGGGCGTTCAAGGTCTTCAGGCTGCAGCCCATCCGCTCCGCATAGTGCTCCGCCCGCCGGGTGCGCACGTGGTCCGTTTCCACCAGGTTGGTGAAGCGCAGGAACTCGGCATAGTCGCGTCCGGTGATGCGGGCCACCGGGACATCCGGTTTGCCGCGCTCTGCCTTCAGCAGAAGCAGCTCGAGCCAACTGTGCAGCACGGCCGGGCTGCGATCACCGGTGCGCACGTATTCGTCGTGCAGGGCTTCGAACAGCGGTGTCAGTCCTTCGCTGCGGGCCACGGACCGGTCCAGCACCGGCGGATGGAGGTGGTAGTTGAAGAGGCGGTTGTCGGCCAGGGTGAGGACGCGTTGGCTGTGGCGCAGGAGGAAGTCCTCGGTGAAAATGACCATGATCGCGTCGAACCGCGAGCGCAGGTCGAACCGGTGCACTTGGCCTTTGCAGATGAAGATGGAGTCGTGGTGGCGCAGGGCGTGCGGCTGGAAGTCGATCTCATGCAGGGCGCGGCCTTCCGTGATGTGCAGGATGGTGTAGAAGTCGGGCCTTGAGGGCTTACGCAGCAGCTCGTCGATCTTCTTGGCGCGCAGGGCCTGCCACGTAGTCACTTCGAGCCCTGCGTTCGCATGGCCTGCACGCAAGAAAGCCAGGTCGACCACTCCTTTCATTTGGCCAATCTACCGTTGCCGCTGGCCTGATCCGTAGGGTCCGTTGATGATCAAGCCATTGTTAGAGATCAACTTTGTGGGTATGAAACCCGCCGCCAACAACGAACGCGTCTTCCGCATGTCCTTCGCCAGCGTGTACCCGCACTACGTGAACAAGGTGGTGGGCAAAGGCCGCACGGTGGAGGAGCTGCACAACGTGATCGCGTGGCTCACGGGCTACGATGAGCAGGGCATCGCCAACGTGATCGCCGACAAGACCGACTTCCGGACCTTCTTCGCCGAGGCACCGCGCCTGAACCCGAACGCTTCGCTGATCACCGGTGTAATTTGCGGCTACCGCATCGAGGACATCGAGGATCCCTTGATGCAGAAGCTCCGCTACCTGGACAAGCTGGTGGATGAACTGGCCAAGGGCCGGGCGATGGAGAAGATCCTGCGGAAGTAGACCAACCGAACAGAACAACCATGAAACGCCCGTACCTCGACCTCTTGCGCATTCACGCGCTGGCGATCTGCACCCTGTTCGCGATGGAAGCGAGTGCCACCCGGTATTTTGTGACCAACACCGGCAGCGACGCGAACAACGGCCTCACCGAGGCCACCGCATGGGCCACGATCACCTATGCGGCGGGAAGCAGCTCACCGGTTGGCGCAGGCGATACGGTCTTCGTGAAGGCCGGCGACTATGGCTTCGAGCAGGTAGA
>CAUJFM010000111.1 GCA_963169595.1 Bacteroidota bacterium
CTTGGCCGCCACCTGGATGCGGTTGCGCGAGGTATTGGCCAGCCGGTCGAAGAGGAACTTGTCCAACCGCAGCAACGACTGCTTGGGGTCGCAGACGATACGGTGATGCTCGTACAGCTCCTGCTCTTCGCTCAGGATATCGATCTCCTCGTTGGCCATCAGCGCTGGATGATGAGGCGTTCCTGGCCGACCAGGGTACCGGCCGCATCGAGCAGGCGCACGATGTGCAGGCCCGGCGCCAAGGTGCTGGTGGAGATGATCCCGCCTGAGCGGTAGGGCAGGTCCATCACCTGACGGCCCAGGGCATCCAAGATGATGGCCCGTCCTGCGGGAAGCTCCTCGTTAAGCATGATCCGCACCTCGTCCGTGGCGGGGTTCGGGTAAAGGGTGAACCTGTTGTTGTGCAACGGCTCCTCCACACCGGTGAAGGGGTCCACCGCGGCCACGAACACCGGACGCATCATCAAGGCACCATCAAAAGCGGTATTGGCGAAGGTGCCGGTGGTGGCGAAGAAGATCCTGTCGCTCACATCACGGTTCCGGTCGAAGCCCAGGTTCATCACCGTGCTGTTCGTCTGCGTCCAGCCGATGTAGACCGTGCCCTGCACGAAGATGGCGGAGTCGAGGGGGTACTCCACGTAGTGGTCCGGGCCATGGTCGCGATACTCAGGCGAGGAGAAGGAGAAGTTCTGGTGCTGGATCACCTCGGGTGCGAGGCTGGTCCACACGGTGATGAGGAAGGAGCCCTGCGTGGGCGGCGTGCCTGGTGGCGGGTTCAACGACGGGCTGAAGTACATGCGCACCGCCCGCAGCGTATCCCCCTGCGGCAGGTCGAAGCGATAGGCCAGCTTGGCACCGGCGCTGTTGAGCCCGTAGGTCATCTCCGCCGACCCATCGTCGTACGCGTAGTAGTTGCTGATCTCCTGGATGAAGCTGGTGGTGTCGTTGTAGCGATTGATGTCCGGGGTGGTGTTGGACCAGAACTTCACGCGCCAGAATGCTGCATCGGTGCTGAGGGCGGGATCATAGGCAAAGGGTGGTGAACCGGTCTGCACCGGGTGCCGGGCCGTGAACTTGAGCAGGGCATTGTTGCTCGTGTTGTTCCCCGAGGTGCGCAGGAAGGACCCTGCTCCGTTCTCCTCCCGGGCCTGGAAGCCGAACACGATGAAGCGGTCATCGACATCCAGGTTGCGGATGGAAAGCTTGGCCGTATCGGTCATGAAGGCGGACGGGGACGCACTGAACGCGTTGTAGGGCATGGAGGTGTAGGTGCGCAGCAGCGTGCTCTCGGGCATCACATAGGCCACATCGATCAACCGGGTGTCGTCGAAGGTGCGCTGTGCGCCCAACCGCACATAGTCGATATGCCAGTGGTCGAAGGCGCCGCTGAGCGTGGCATAGTTCAGGAACCGCATGCGGAACCCGTTCTTCAGGTAGCGGAACTGCTTGATGGGGATGAGCACCTGCTGGAAGGCGCCGGGGGCGATGTAAGGCGAGCGCCACACGCGGTACCAGATGTCCTCTTCCGGCGCATAGAACTCCAGCACGAGGCTGTCCTGCGGCTGCCCGAACATGTCCCCGCTGAGGCCCTGGGCCTGGTAGAAGAAGCTCAGGTAGATGGAGTCGCTGGCCGGATACTGCAGGTCGATGGGGACCGAGGTGAGGTGATCGGCGATGCCGTAGTTCGTGTAGTTCACGAAGTCGTAGGGCATGCCCGTGCGTGAGAGGCCATCGAATGTGGCCACACCCACGGTGGGTGGATCGTCACCAAAGGTCCCGTTCACCAGCACATCATCATCCTCCCACAGCACCCAGGGGGCCAAGGAGTTGTCGGGGCGGACGTAGGTGCGTGTATCGGCCGCCACGGTGTAAACCAGCAGGGAATCCTGCTCCAGCACGGACGAGAACAGGTTGAGCGTGTCCGGCGAGGGCGATTGAATGGTATCGTAGACGTTGTAGGCCGGCCAGAGCTCCAGCACGCTCTCCGTGGGCGGGTACACATCGAGGTCGCGCACGGTGACGTTCACCGAGGGCAGGGCGGCGCGCGTGGTGACCGGCGGTTCCTGCAGGTCCGTGGTGTAGAGGAAGGTGGTGTCGAGGCTGAACACCATGTCCGGCTCGGAGACACCTGCCACCTCCAGATGATAGAAGGTCGTTGTCAGGGTGACGTTGGGGTCGCCCGGCTGGGCCCAGCGCTTGGTGGTGCGGTCCACGGAAAAGTCATCCGCGATGGGCAGCGTCTGCGTCTGGAACTGATAGATGAAGTGCGTGCGGGGACCATCGGCCTTGGCAGCCGCCTGCGCCGTGGGCCGGGCACGCAGGGCCTGCAGCACCTCACCTTGGGCGAACACCTGGCCCGTGCAGGCCAACAGCAGTCCCAGGAGCAAGGACCTACTCGGGAACATCAAGGGTATCGTTCGTGGCATAGCGAGAGGGGTCGTTCCAGCCGCTGGCCGGTCGAAGGTCGGTCGTATCGGTGGTGAACCACAGGTCGATCACGCTGCCCATGGCGATACGGGCGTTCGGGTTGGCGGCTGGGGATTGGCGGTACACCCGGGCGAACGCCGAATCGGCCTTGGTATTGCAGCCGTCACAGGTCACCACCACCCCGCTGTTCAGGGAGGCCATGTTCAACACCAAGCCCACTTCAACCTGAGTGAGGCCCCGCAGCTCCGGAACGGGTACGCGTTCGCCCTTCTCCCCCGCACCCAGCACGAGCGTCACGGACTCGCCCCGGCGGATCTTCTCATCCGCGGCGATCGGCCGGCCCTTGTACAGCTGCTCGATCACGCAGTCCATGCAGGGGTCGGGGCGGTACTGCAGTTCCTTCACCTTCAGCCCCACGATCTCCAGCACCGACATGGCCTGCCGCTTGGACATGTCCACCAGCGCCGGCATGTCGATCATCTTGGGCTGCATGGCGTTCACCACCAGGTAGATCTTCCGTTCGGCCTTCACATCCACCCCGCTGTCCGGGTCCTGGTCCACCACGCTGCCCTTGGGCACCTCATCGGTGTACACGGAATCCACGACCAACGCCTGAAGGTCACGCTTCTCCAGCATGGCGGAGGCCTCCTCCAGGGAGAGGCCCTGCAGGTCGGGGACACGCACCAGACTGTCGTGCCGGGTGTAGATGCGCAGCCACGACCACCCGGCCAGCAGCAGGCCGATGGCCACGAGGATGGGCAGGAGAATGATGAGGGGGCGTCGCCGGGCCATTTGACGTGGTCCCCGCGGGCAGGCCCGGCGGGAAGCGGCGCTAAGATAGACGCCCACCCGTGCGCCACCGTCCACGATCGCCGGTTCACACCGCAGGTGCATCAGCCCGTTCGGCGAGGCCCCGTCCACGACACCTTTGCCGCACCAGCCACCCATGAACAGACCGCTCATCGCCATCCTCCGTGGTGGCTACACCGGCGAATCGGTGATCAGCATGCAGAGCGCACGCACCATGATGGAAGCCGTGGACCCCGCCCGGTTCGAGCCGCTCTATGTCACCGTGAACCGTGAAGTGTGGACCTGTGAGCGTGCCGATGGCACGGCGGTCGCGTTCGACCGGGGCGCCTTTGCCGCGGACCGCGGCCACGGGCCCGAGCGGTTCGCCGCAGCCCTGATCGCGATCCACGGGTCACCCGGCGAGGATGGCCGGCTGCAAGGCTACCTGGACATGGCAGGGGTCCCCTACGCCACGGGCGGCGTGCGGTGCATGGCCATCGCCATGAGCAAGTTCAGCACCACCGGGCTGCTCCGCCAGATGGACTTCCCGGTCTCCCGCTCCATCGTGCTGCGCGGCCGCGGTGCGGAGGACCGGCAGCGCGTGCTGGATGCCGTGGGACTGCCCTGCTTCGTGAAGCCCGATGGGAGCGGCAGCAGCCTGGGCATCAGCCGGGCGAACACGCCGGAGGAGCTTGACGCCGCGCTGGACAAGGCCTTTGCGGAGGACCCCACCGTGATGTGCGAGGCCCTGATCACCGGCCGGGAGCTCACCTGCGGAGTGATCACGCTGCACGGCCAGGTGCTCCCGATGCCGGTCTGCGAGATCCGCACCAGCCGGCCCTTCTTCGACTACGAGGCCAAGTACCACTCGGCCGATACCCAGGAGCTGATCCCCGCCCCCATCCCGGAGGAAGTGACGCGCACGGTGCAGGAACGGTCCGTGGCCATCTACAAGGCCCTGGACTGCCGGGGCATGGTGCGTGTGGACCATTTCTGGACCGGCACCGAGGTGATCACCATCGAAGTGAACACCACACCCGGTTTCAGCGGTGCGAGCATCTTCCCGAAGATGTTGAAGGAGTCGGGCATCGGTGTGCCCGCCGCGATCAACGGCCTGATCGAGGACTGCCTTCAGCGCACCTGACCGAGGTGCCGCAGCAGGGCCTGCACGGCCCGGGCGCGGTGGCTCATGGTGTTCTTGCGGTCGAGGGGCATCTCGGCAAAGGTGACCTCCTCGCCTTCGGGTATGAACACCGGGTCGTAGCCGAACCCACCGGTCCCACGGGGCGTTGCGGCGATGTGCCCGCGCACCACGCCTTCAAAGGTCCATTCCCCCTCCGGTGATACCAGGGCGATCACGGTGCGGAACTGCGCAGTGCGGACCAGCCGGTCCTGCAGCTCGCTCAGCAGCTTGGCCATGTTCGCCTGCGGGTCCTTCGCCTCCCCGGCATACCGGGCCGAGCGGACCCCGGGTGCGCCGCCCAAGGCGTCCACCTCCAGACCGGTATCGTCGGCCACGGAAGGGAGCCCTGTCCACTCGAACACGTACCGGGCCTTCTGCAGGGCATTGCCCTCCAGGGTGGGACTGGTCTCCGGCAGGTCATCCGGCAGGCCCAGTTCACGCAGACCGACGAGGTCCATACCAGCCGGGAGCAGGGCCTGCAACTCCACCACTTTGCCCGGATTGCCAGTGCACAGCACAATGCGGTCCATGGGGCAAATGTCCGGCGGATGACCCCGTCGTCCACATCCCGGGCAACCGAGCACGGACTTACCCGTTAAAACCCATGACCAGGACCGAACCGTCCTTTCGGTCACGCTTGCCATTCGCCCCCGGCCCCGATCGCCCCTCATGCACGCAAAGCCACCGCGACCTACTTTTGGCGCCGCCCACATTGTCACCGCACGTTCATCGGCAACATCAGGCCAGGTCCATGGTGCGCCGGACACGACCTCCCGGGGCCGCTTCCCACGACAGATGGCCTGTCCACGCTACGCCCCGGGCCATCCGGTCCCTGCACAAGGCATCGCGCCTTGACCACCCACCACCGCATTTCATGACCCGCAAAAAGGTCCTTCTCATCGCTGGATGGAGACCCGGCCCCGGTGACCTTGCCACCGGGCACTTCAAGGCGGCCCGGATACACCACGACGCCACCCTGGTCCTCATCGAGGTCCGGAGGACGCTCAGCCCGTTCCCGCTCTTTCGCATCGAGGAGAAGGTGGTCAACAACGACCCGGACCAGCTCCACATCACCATCTCCTCCTGGCTCTGGCACACGGGGTTCATCAACCTCCTGACCGGCCGCGCGATGGAGCACCTGATGCGTGGACAGGACAGGCCCTTTGACCTGGTGCATGTCATCGGGTCCACACCGCTCATCGAGAGCTTCCTGCAGAATGCGCATCTGCGCAACACGCCACGGCTGCTCACGGTGGATACCCTTGGGGAGGACAGCGGGGACAAGACCCGAACGGCCGCCCCGGAAGCGGGCGGGAAGGACCTGGCCACGGTGATGGCCCCGTTCGCTGCCGCCGACCTCACCTATGTCCTCACCACATCATCCGAGGCTGCAGCAGCGCTCGTACGCGGCCATGGCGTACAGGCCGAGCGGATACGATCGCTGCCTCACCACGGTCACCCTGGGGGCGAAGACCTGGGCCAACGCCTGGCCGGCATCTACGTGGACACGCTGGCCGTGCATGGCCAGCTGCCGGAGGAGCGGCCGTACCAGCAATGCACGAAGTGTATTCTGGATACCAAGGATGACAAGGCCATCCTGTTCGATGAACGTGGCGTCTGCTCCTACTGCCATCGGTACGACCGGCTGGTGACCAAACGGCTCCACCTGGACGGTGATCGCACCAAGGAACTGGATCAGCTCATTGCCCGCGTACGAAAGGAGCGTCGGCATGCGAAATACGACTGTTTGCTCGGCGTCAGCGGTGGAGTGGACAGCACCTATGTGGCCATCAAGCTCAAGGAGCGTGGGCTCAATCCCCTGCTGGTGCATCTGGACAACGGGTGGAACTCGGAACTGTCCGTGCGGAACATCCAGTCCATTGTGGACCACCTGCAATTGGACCTGCATACCTATGTGGTCGACTGGTCGGAGTTCCGGGACATCCAGCTCGCGTTCCTTCGTGCATCGGTGGTGGACATTGAACTGGTGACGGACCATGCCATCGTGGCCTGCCTGTATAACCTCGCCAACGAACTTGGTATCAAGTACATCATCTCCGGTGACAACTTCACCACCGAAGGAGTGATGCCCAAGGGCTGGACGCATGAGAAGAGCGACCTCCTCAACATCCGGTACATCGCACGTGCCTTCGCCGGTCGCAAGCTGCGCACCTACCCCCGATTGAGCTACCTCCGCAGGCAATACCTCGTGCTCCTCAAAGGGATCAAGGTGGTGCCGATCCTCAACTACATGGACTACGACAAAGTGCTGGCCAAGCAGGAGATCAGCACCAAGCTCGGCTGGAAGGATTACATGACCAAGCACGGGGAGTCCATCTTCACACGCTTCTACCAGAACCACATCCTGCCGGTCAAATTCCATGTGGACAAGCGCAAGGCCCATCTTTCCGCGCTGATCTGTTCGGGCCAGATGGACCGCACTTCTGCGCTGAAGGAACTGGATGCTCCGCTGTACGACCCCAAGGAGCTGCGTGCGGACCTTGATTTCGTGACCAAGAAGTTCGGGATCACCTTGGAGGAGTTCGACACCCTGATGAAGGCGCCGATCCACCAGCATACCGACTACCCGTCCTACCTGAGCCATCATTACCGCTGGGAGCAGGACCTGCGTCGCCGGCTGCGACCCGTAGTGCGCCTGTTCAAGCGTGTGACCGGCTTTCAGCACGAGAGCAATTATGTCTGAGCCCATGCCGCCGATGTCCCAACACGCCACTTGATGCCGGCTGTGAGGGCCATGTGGACAGCGCGAGCGACATTTGGGCCATGGTGACGAGCCCCACGCCGGCCGCGCGCTTGCGCATCCTGTTGCTCACCACCGTGTTCCCACCGGTCAACGCCACCGGAGCGCGGCGTCCCTTCTACATGGCCCGCCGGTTGTGTGATGAAGGCCATGAGGTGACCGTGGTCAGTGGCCGGCGCTTGGAGACCCAGCCTTGGAACGCGGACCTGCGGGGCATCCGCTCGATCGTTCTCGACCTTACCGACCATCCACCCGCGATGTCCGGCTGGCAGCGTTACCTGGCCGACCGGCACCGGAAGCTGCGCGGAACATTCCTTCACGGCCCTGTCCGCGTGCTGGCCGATCTGCTGCTTCCGCTGGAGCACGCCACCCGGTGGCCTGTTACCCCGGATGACCTGGCCAAGGAACTGGGGCCGCAGGATGTGGTGATCGCGACCGGACCGGGGTGGTCCACCTTCCAATTCGGCCACCAGCTGGCCTCCTTGTGGAAGGCCACCTTCATTGCCGATTATCGGGACCCGTGGTCCATCAAGCTACCGGAGGTGGCCCTGCATACCGTGACGCACCTGGGCGGCGCACTGACGGGCCGTCTCCGGCGCTGGCGCATGTTGAAGGATGAACGCCGGTTCACCGCGAACGCCACGGGCATCACGGCCGCCACCCCGGTAGTGCTTCAGAACGCGCTGCGCGTGATCGGGGACAAGCCCGGCTACGTGATGTTGAACGGGTTCGAGCCGCACCATCGCGCCATGGCCAGGGAGCGCAACGCCCTGTTCACCCTGGTCTACACCGGATCGATCTACCGCGAACAGGAATGGGACATCGTCTCATCCGGGCTGCACACCCTGGCAACGACCCGTCCGGACATTGCCAAGGACATGCAGCTCATCGTGGCCGGCGCACGGACCAGCCATGATCCCGAACTCCGTGCCGTGGAGCGCTGGATGGGGTCGGCGCCGCAGGTGCTGCGGATGGAGCGGCTGGACCGTGAAGGGGCAGCAGCCCTCCAATCCAAGGCGGACCTGCTGCTACATGTCGGGTTCAAGGGAAAGAAGGGCATTTTCCCGATCAAGTTCATCGAATACCTCAACGCCGGTCCTCCCGTGCTGCAGGTCAGCACCGGGCACGACATGATGGAAGAGGCATTGCAGCGCACGGGGTGCGGCTTCGTCGTGAACACGTCCGAGACGCTCGCGGCACTGCTTATCGAGCACGTGGAGGCCTGGCGCACCGGGAACCCCGTGCGCTGCGCGATCAGACCCGATGCCTTGAACGAGCTGACCTGGTCCAACCAGACCAAGGGATGGTATCAGTTCATCATGGGCCTGCATGAGGCCGGCGCCGGTCATGGACCGCAGCCGCCAACGCCCGCCCGGCAGCAGGTCTGAAGCAAGCTCCCTCTGCACGTGAGTATTCCGTTGCGCGGCCCGGAGGGCGGACACCTGACGGGCCTATCTTTGCAAGGCTCATGCGTATCCATGTAGATGCAGCACGGTGGAGTGCCCTGCCCGACCTGCACGAACTCTTCGCCCATCGCGACCTGTTCCTCACCCTGGCCATCCGTGACCTGAAGGTACGCTATGCCCAGACCGTGCTCGGCCTTGCCTGGGCCGTTGTGCAGCCGCTGGCCACCCTGGTGATCCTGTCGCTCATCTTCGGCCGGGCCGTGAACGTATCGACCGGCGATGTCCCCTATCCGTTGTTCGCCATTGCGGGCATCAGCGTGTGGAGCTATTTCGCCTTCGTGCTGAAGGAGAGCGGCGGTAGTGTCATCGGCGCTCAGGAGATCGTGCGCAAGATCTGGTTCCCGCGGCTCATCATCCCCCTGAGCAAGGCGGCCGTGGGGATCGTCGACCTGCTGGTGGCGTTGCTCATGGTGGTGGTGCTCCTGGCCTGGTACGGCGTGGTGCCCGGACCCCAGGCGCTGTATGCACCGCTGTACCTGCTGGCCATCATCCTGATCGCGTTGGGTCTGGGCATCTGGATCAGCGCCCTCACCATCCGGTTCCGCGACCTGCAGCATGTGGTCCCCTTCATCATCCAGTTCGGGCTGTTCGCAACACCGGTGGCCTACCCGTGCAGCATCATCACCGAGTCCCTGCCCAAGTGGGTGCAGGTCCTGTATTTCCTGAACCCCATGGCCGGCGCTGTGGAAGGCTGGCGCTGGAGCCTGCTGGGCGTGGGTGACCCGGGCGGTCTCTGCTGGCTCAGCCTCGGCAGCGGCCTGGTCATCTTCGTCACCAGCCTCCTCGGGTTCCGGTCCGTTGAACGTGTGGTGGCCGATCTGGTGTGAGCGATGGCGGAACCGATGATCAAGGTCGAGGGTCTGGGCAAGCGCTACAAATTGGGCGCCCCGACCGCGTTCGACCCCCGTGCCGGCCTGATGGAGAACATCCGGCGACTGACCGGAGGCAAACGACCGGACTTCTGGGCGGTCCGCGATGTTTCATTCGAGGTGGAACAGGGTGAGGCCCTTGGGGTCATCGGGCGCAACGGCGCCGGCAAGAGCACCCTCCTGAAGATGCTCAGCCGGATCACCGTGCCCACCGCGGGCCGCTTCACGATCAATGGACGGGTCAGCAGCCTGCTCGAGGTGGGCACGGGCTTCCATCCCGAATTGAGCGGCCGCGAGAACGTGTTCCTCAACGGGACCATCCTGGGCATGCGTCGTGCCGAGGTGCGTCGCAAGTTCGATGAGATCGTCGAGTTCAGCGGTGTGGAACGCTTCATCGACACCGCGGTGAAGCACTACAGCAACGGACAGAAGGTGCGCCTGGCCTTTGCGGTGGCGGCCCATCTGGAGCCTGAGGTGCTCATCATCGACGAGGTGCTTGCCGTGGGCGATGTGGAGTTCCAGCGCAAATGCCTGGGCAAGATGAAGGATGTGACCACGCACGGTCGCACCATCCTGTTCGTAAGCCACAACATGAGCGCGATCAACAGCCTTTGCGGCCGCTGCCTGTTGCTGGACGAAGGCCGTATCGAGGCCATCGGCGATCCGGGCTCCATCACCACCCGCTACCTGAGCCACAACAGTTCCGGGCTGGTCGGCGAAAAGGACCTGAGCTCCTCCCCTGTCAGTCCCGACGGTGCCGGACGCTTCCTCCACCTGCGCTGGACGAACACCTCGGGCAAGGTGATCGACCATGTACAATTGACGCAGGCCTTCAACCTGGAGGTGGATTTCGAGATCGTTGAGCGGGGCTACAAGCCGCAGCCCGTTGCCCTGGTCTACAACAGCAGCGGGGAGATCGCCTTCATGACCTTCCCCGGGGAGGGCGACCACCCCACGCAACCCGGACGCTACCGGGCCACGCTCCATTTTCCCGCCAACCTCTTCAACGAGGACACCTACTACGTGAGCTTCTGGTTCTGCACCTGGCTGCCCCACAAGGTGCACTTCGTGCTGGAGAACGCGATCAGCATCCAGGTGCTGGATGATCTCGAATCCCCCACCCGGGCACCGAGCCATGCCACGGTGATGGGCATTGTACGCCCCAAGCTGCCCTGGGACATCCACCCGCTCTAAGCCCACGATCGAGATGAGCGGCTGGAAGGAGCATATCGGGCGTTCGATCCTCGTGGTGGGCCTGGGCAGCATGGGCAAACGGCGCATCCGCAACCTGCAGGCCCTGGGCGCCACGGACCTGCATGGCTTCGATGTGCGCGAGGACCGTCGCCAGGAAGCGGCGACCACATATGGCATCCAGGTGCATGAGCGGTTCCTGGACGCCGTGGATCGTGCCCGACCGGCGATCATGGTCATCTCGGTACCTCCGCATCTTCACCACGTCTACATGCGGGAGGCGGTGGCGCTGAGGACCCCCTTCTTCGTGGAGGCGAGCGTCACTGATGATGGCCTGCCCGAGATCATCTCGGCCGTCCGGTCCAACGGGCTTTTCGCCGCCCCAAGTGCCACCATGGTCTACCACCCGGCCATCCGCACCGTGGAGGAGATCCTGCGCGAAGGGCGATTGGGACGCATCAGCAATGTGGTCTACCACATGGGCAACTACCTGCCCGACTGGCACCCCTACGAGGCGGTCAGCGACTTCTATGCCAGCCGCAGGGAGACCGGCGGCGCCCGCGAGATCGTGCCCTTCGATCTCACCTGGCTCACGCGGCTTTTCGGATCCCCCGAACGGGTATGCGGCATCCACCGCAAGACCATCGACATCCCCGGCGCACCGGAGATCGACGATACGTACAACGCCATCCTGGACCACGGTGGGTTCTCCATGGTGCTGGTCATTGACGTGGTATCGCGCCAGGCCACACGCCGGCTGCTGGTGAACGGCAGCGAACGCGAGCTCATCTGGGACTGGGATGAGCAATGCGTGCGCATCTTCCATCCGGACCGTCAGGAGTGGGAACGTATTCCCTATGAAGCTCCACCCGCTGCCGCAGGCTACAACAAGAACATCACGGAAGGCATGTACATCGAGGAGATGCGCGCCTTCCTCAACGGGATCGACGACCCGTCGGCCTATGCCAACACCCTGGAGCGCGACCATCAGGTGCTGAAGCTCCTTTACACCATCGAACGCGCATGGGAGGAAGGCCGATGGCTTCCGGTGTGACGGGCCTGCTCGTGGTGGCGCGCATGGGCTCGTCGCGGCTGCCGGGCAAACACCTGCTGCCCGCAGGTGGAAAGCCCATGATCTGGTGGCTTTGTGCCAGAATGGCCCGCGAGTTCCAACACGAGATCGCGGATGGCAGCGTGCAACTGGTCATCGCCACCAGCACCGCACCCGGGAACGAGGTCCTCAGGACCGCCGTGGACGACCTGCCCGTGACCGTTTTCCAGGGCAGTGACACGAACATACCCAAGCGCCAGAGCGAGTGTGCCGAGGCACTGGGGCTGGACCGCATCATCAGCCTGGATGGTGATGACGTGCTCTGCTCCTTCCGGGCAGCGCGCAGGGTGCATGATGCACTGCTCCGTGACGGCTCCCATGACATCGTCACCACCTCGGGCCTGCCCCTGGGCATGAACGTGAGCGGTTACCCGGCATCCTACCTGCACCGCAGTGTGGAAGGCTCGAAGGGCGATCGCTTCGAGACCGGATGGGGCCGTGTGTTCGACGCACCCAGGACCCTGACGGTCAAGCTCGGCGAGGAACCCATCGATGGGCCGTTGCGGTTCACCCTGGACTATCCCGAGGATGCCCGCTTCTTCCAAGCGGTGATCACGGGCCTTGGAGAACGCCTGCTGACCATGAAGGACGAGGACCTCGTCGGCCATGTGCAAGCGCAGGGGCTCTTCCAGCTCAATGCCGCGTTGCAGGCCAGGTACTTCGCTAACTTCCACGAGGAAAGGAACAAGGAGACCGATGGATGAACCATCCTACAGCGACCGCCTCCATCGGGTGATCCCCGGTGGTGCGCACACGTACAGCAGGGGCGATGACCAATACCCCTTCAACGCCCCGCAGATACTCGTCTCGGGGAGCGGTGCCTATGTGCGCGATCCCGAAGGCCGGGAATTCCTGGACTATGGCATGGGGCTTCGGTCGGTGACCCTGGGGTATGCCCATGAAAAGGTGAACGCAGGCGCCATCGCCGCGATCAACCTGGGGAACAACCTCACGCGCCCCTCCCTGCTGGAGCTGGAGGCGGCGGAGGCCATGGTGGACCTCTTCCCCTGGGCCGACATGGTGAAGTTCGCGAAGAACGGCAGCACCGTGACCACGGCGGCCGTGAAGCTGGCCCGTGCGTACACGGGGCGCTCCCACGTGGCGGTGTGCGCCGAACATCCGTTCTTCACGTTCGATGACTGGTTCATCGGGACCACCCCTGTGGACCGGGGCATTCCAGCCCAGCATGCATCGCTCACGCTGAAGTTCCATTACAACGACATCGCCTCGTTGCAACGCCTGTTCGATGCGCATCCCGGGGAGATCGCCTGTGTGATGCTGGAGCCGGCCACCACCACCTCGCCCTGCCCTGCCTCCTGCGCCGACCTTGGCACGCCCAAGCGCTGTGCCGGCTGCCCCCATGCGGAGCAGAACTTCCTCAAACAGGTGCGTGAGCTCTGCACACGTCATGGAGCCCTACTGGTGCTCGATGAGATGATCACCGGATTCCGCTGGGACCTGCGCGGTGCAATGAGCATGTACGATGTGGTACCCGACCTGGCCACCTTCGGCAAGGGAATGGCCAACGGGTTCGCCTTGGCCGCCCTCGTGGGCAAGCGGGAGATCATGGAACTGGGCGGCATCCGGCAGGCCGGGGCGGAAAGGGTCTTCCTGATCAGCACGACCCATGGCAGTGAAATGAGCGCGTTCGGGGCCTTCCTCGCCACCCTTACCGAGTACAAGGCGCGGGCCGTGACCGATGGGTTCTGGGCCTATGGCCGTGCACTGACCAGCGGCATGAACGCCATCGCTCGTGAAGAAGGGATCTCCGCGCACTTCGAGGTGACCGGCTTTGGCTGCTCGCCCGTGTACGTGACGCGTGATGCCCAAGGCAACCCGGACCTGGGTTTCCGCACTCTGTTCAGCCAATGCATGGTCGAGGGGGGTGTGCTGATGCCCTTCATCGCCCTGAGCGCGGCACATGGTCCGGCCGAGCTGGACCGAACGCTCACCGCGGCCCGATCCGCGTTGAGGACCTATGCCCAGGCCTTGTCCGATGGCCTTGACCAATACCTTCGAGGGGCTGTCATCAAACCGGTTTTCAGGAAATACAATTGATATGAGCAAGGACAAGGACTATCTGCAGATGCTCCAGACCGACAAGGAGCAAACCCGCCAGTACCACACCAAAAGCGTGGTGAGGACGGAACAACAAAAGGCCTTGGAAGCACTGCTTGACCTTGCCCAGATCCAACCTCGGAACGTGGCGGACCTTGCCTGTGGCGGTGGTGCGTTGAGCCACCATCTCAAGGTGATGTTCCCCGAAGCACGGTTCACGCTGTGCGACATGGACCCTTTCGCCCTGGAATTGGCCCGGGAGCTCAATGGGGACAAGGACTTCACGTACCTGCAGGCTGACCTCTACAACCTGGCAGGGCTTGCGGACAACAGCTTCGACCTGGTCTGCTGCTGGCAAACCCTGCTGTGCATCAACGATCCCGGACTTGCCTTGCAGGAGATGATCCGCATCACACGCCC
>CAUJFM010000112.1 GCA_963169595.1 Bacteroidota bacterium
ATGTGAAGGATGCCCACCGCTTCCAGAGCGAGGCCATGTACCGCCTCAATGCGCGTCGCAACCTGGACCAGCCGATCGCGCTGTGCGCGCACGACTTCAGTCCCCTGAACTACGGGGCCATGGTGTATGGCAAGACCGCGCTGGTCTTCGACCACCTGTTCGCCTACCTCGGCGACTCGCTCTTCGACCGCTGCATGCACACCTACTTCGAGGAGTGGAAGTTCAAGCACCCGCGGCCGGAGGATGTGCGACGCGTGTTCGAGCGGGAAAGCGGGAAGGACCTGGGGTGGGTGTTCGATGGGTTGATCGGTACGGACAGGAAGTTCGATGTGAAAGCGGTGCGCCTGCAGGAGCAGCAGTTGAGCTACCGCATCAAGGGAGGCGTTCAAGCGCCTTTCCCTATTCAACTTAACACTGACCAAGACGGCTCCAGTCCGAATGAGGAGATCTGGGTCGAACCAAAGAACGACCAGGGCCAGGTCGTCCTGCCAGAGGAACTCTACAACGCGGTCCGCATCGATGCAGGCGCCCGCACCCTGGACATCGACCGCCGCAACAACGAGGTGCGCAGCCATGGGTTGTTCCGCCGCTGGGCCAAACCTGAACTGAAGTGGTTCGCAGGTGTCGAGAAGGATGACCGACGTAGTGTGTACTGGACACCGGTCGCCGCTTGGAACGGACACGATGGAGTGCAATTGGGCCTGGCCGCGTACAACACCGTGTTCCCGAGCCAGCGCACGGAATGGGTGGTGGCTCCGCTGTACGGTTTCGCCAGTGAGCGCATCGGCGGAGCGGCCCGCATCGAGCACCACCTGGACCGCTTGCACAGCCGGTGGTTCCAGAACATCCACCTCGGTCTGAACCTCCGCTCCTCTGCCATCTTCCAGGACCACGGGAACGTGGCCGCCTATGAGAAGGTGGCGCCGCACATCCTCTTCGACCTGAAGCGCGACCCGCTGCGAAAGCCGTGGAAACACAGCATCGGCCTGCGCGGCATCTACGTGAACACAACGAGCTCCGCTGTGAGCGGTGAGGCCGTCGATGTGTTCCCGGCGAGCCTGCCGCTGTTCGAGCAGTACAATGCCGAACTGCAATACACCGCGCGTGATGACCGCAAGCTGGGCCCCACCTTCGTGCAGCTCACCGTGCTGGCCCAGGATGCCGGAGGCGCCTCCTCGTTCGTGCGGGCCTCCATCGAGCTGAAGCGGGCCTTCACCTACAACGCCGAAAAGAAGCAACTGCGCTTACGGGCCTTCGCGGGCACCTTCCTCACCGGCGGTGATGACCTGATCGACCCACTGCAGGCCTGGGGTCTTTCCTGGGGACCGGAGGATCTTTTGTACGATGATGCCTACCTGGAGCGCGGAGCAGCACGCTCCACCTTCACGGGCCGGCAGTTCGGCAAGCAGCAGGGCGCCTTCAAGACGCCGTTTGCCCAGGGCGGAAGCGACAGCTGGACCGCCTCGATGAACATGGAGCTCGACTTCCCGTTCAGTTTGCCGCTGGCCGCCTTCGCCAGCGCGGGCTGGGTGCCGCTGACCTCCATCACCACGGAAGGCAGCAGCACGAGCACGGCCAGCTATTTCGAGGCCGGCCTTGGCATCCCGGTGGTGCGCGATGTACTGGAAGTGTGGTTCCCGCTCTATGTGTCCGAGCGCATCCGTGACGAGGAGGAGTTCGCCGGCCGGGACATTGGGGACCGCATCCGCTTCGTGTTCGCGCTGGAGAAGCTTGACCCCACCAAGGCGCTGCGCCGAGTGCGGCCCTGAGGCCAAGGGTTACAGGACCGCGATGGGGTTGTGACCGGATGCCCGATCTTCGCACCTGTGCAGGCCGGTCAACGCATTCACTTCCTGAGCGACTTCCACCTCGGCGTGCCGGATGCCGCGAGCAGCCTGGCCCGGGAGAAGCGCATCTGTGCCTTCCTGGATGAAGCTGCCAAGGACGCCGCCGAGATCCACCTGCTCGGGGACCTGTTCGACTTCTGGTTCGAATGGAAAAAGGCCGTGCCGCGCGGGCATGTGCGGCTGCTGGGCAAGATGGCCGAGCTCACCGATCGCGGGATCTCCGTGCATCTCCACATCGGCAACCACGACATGTGGATCTTCGACTATGTGCCGACAGAGACCGGGGTGATCGTCCACCGTGAACCCATCGTTCGGGAGTTCGCCGGCAAGCGCTTCTACATCGGTCACGGCGATGGTCTCGGCCCCGGCGATCACGGCTACAAGTTCATCAAGCGGATCTTCCGGAACCCCGTGTGCCAGTGGCTCTTCGCCCGGCTGCACCCCAACTTTGCCCTGTGGCTGGGCGACTTCCTCAGCGGCCGCAGCCGGAAGAAGAGCTACGAGAACGACCGCAAGTGGCTGGGCGCGGACAAGGAGTGGCTGGTCCAATACTGCAGGGACGAACTGAAGAAGCAGCATTACGACCACTTGATCTTCGGTCACCGCCACCTGCCCATCGATATGGAGGTCGCGCCCGGCAGCCGGTATGTGAACCTCGGCGACTGGATCAGCTACTACACCTACGCCACCTTCGATGGCCAGGAGCTGAAGCTGATGAAGCGCACCAGTGATGGCCCCTTGAGCGGGGATGTGCGGATCACGGGTGGGCCGGCGGTGTAGTTGTCAGATCCCAGTTGTCCGTTGTTCGTGTCCTGACAACAGACAACTGACCACTACACACCCAGCTTCACCACCAGGTCCACCAAGCGCGAGCTGTAGCCGTACTCGTTGTCGTACCAGCCCATCACCTTCACCATGTTGCCCACCACGCTGGTGAGCTGTGCGTCGAAGATGCAGCTGTGCGGGTCGCCCACGATGTCCACGCTCACGATGGGATCCTCGGTGTAGCGCAGGATGCCCTTCAGTCTGCCCTCGGCGAGCGACCTGAAGTAGGCGTTGATCTCGTCGGCGCTGCGGACGTTCTTCACCCAGCAGGTGATGTCGGTGATGGAGCCATCGGGCACCGGTACGCGGATGCCGCCGCCGCCGAGGCGACCGTCGAGTTCGGGGAAGATGCGCGTGATGGCCTTGGCCGCGCCGGTGGTGGTGGGGATCATGCTCGCGGCGGCGGCACGGGCGCGGCGCAGGTCCTTGTGCGGTGCATCGTGCAGGCGCTGATCGCCGGTGTAGCTGTGCACGGTGGTGATGAAGCCGTCCTCGATGCCGCACATCTCCAGCACGCCGAGGATCATGGGCGCGGCGCAGTTGGTGGTGCAACTCGCGTTGCTGATGATGGGCTCGTCCCCCTTCAGGATATGATCGTTCACGCCGAGCACCACGCTGGGGATGTCGGCATCCTTGGCCGGTGCGGAGAGGATCACCCGCTTGGCGCCGGCCTTCAAGTGCGCCGAGGCCAGTTCGCGCGTGAGGAAATGGCCCGTGCTGTCGATCACGATGTCGATGCCAAGCTCCTTCCACGGCAGGGACGACGGATCCTTGGCCGCGAAAGCCTTGACCTTCCTTCCGCCCAGGATGAGATGCGCATCGTCATGCGACACTTCACCGGGGAAGACCCCATGCACGCTGTCGTACTTGAACAGGTGCGCCAGCGTGCGGTTGTCCGTGAGGTCGTTCACGGCCACCAGCTCCACATCGTTGCGCTGTAGCAGCAGGCGCGCAGTAACACGTCCGATGCGGCCGAATCCGTTGATCGCGATCTTCATGGGTGCGGGACTTCGGGGAATGCGGTTGTCGGTTGTTGGTTGTCAGTGGTTCGTCCTTCAGCAGTCTGTGATCCACCAACTGACCACCGACAACAGGTCATCAGAACAAGTGCTTCTCCGCGTGGTAGCTGCTGCGCACCAAGGGGCCGCTCTCCACGTAGCGGAAGCCTTTCTCCAGACCGATGGCCTTGTACTTCGCAAAGGTGTCCGGGTGCACGAACTCCGCCACTGGCAGATGCGCCTTGGTGGGCTGTAGGTACTGGCCCAAGGTGAGGATGTCCACCCCCACGCTGACCAGGTCATCCATGGTCTCCAGCACCTCCTGCTCGCTCTCCCCAAGGCCGAGCATCACACCGCTCTTGGTGCGGAGCCCGGCGCGCTTGGCACGCATGAGCACCTCCAGGCTGCGGTCATACTTGGCCTGGATGCGCACCTGCTTCGTGAGGCGGCGCACGGTCTCCAGGTTGTGACTGAGGATCTCCGGCGCGGCCTCGAGCACCACGGCGAGGTTCTCCCATTTGCCCTGAAAATCGGGGATCAGGGTCTCCATGGTGGTGCCGGGACAGCGTCGACGGATGGCCCGGATGGTCTTCGCCCAGATGTCGCTGCCACCATCCTTCAGGTCGTCGCGGTCCACGCTGGTGATGACGCAATGCTTCACGCCCATCAGCTCCACGCTGCGGGCCACGCGGGCCGGCTCGAAGGGATCCACGGCGTCCGGCCGGCCTGTGGCCACGGAACAGAAACCGCAGCTGCGCGTGCAGATGTTCCCCAGGATCATGAAGGTGGCCGTGCCCGCGCCCCAGCATTCGCCCATGTTGGGGCAGTTGCCGCTTTGGCAGATGGTGTGGAGCTTGTGCTCGCCCACGATGCCCGCCACCTTCCGGTAGTTCTCTCCCGTGGGCAGCTTCACCCTCAACCAATCGGGCTTGCGCACCCGCTCCTGCTGCTCCACTACGGTCACGTCGCTCATTGGATGTACTTCTTGCCGAATTGAATGGCCAGGTAGAACTCGAAGAAGAACTGTTTGTTCGTCACGCCCTCCATCTCGGCCATGATGGGGACCACCTCGGGGTACGCATCGATGGTACAGCCCACCTCGATGGCCTTGATGCCATCCGCATTCCCCGAATGTTCGAAGTTGAAACCGAACCTGCCGAAGCCGCCGAAGTAGGGGACGATCTCCCCCACGCCCTTGAACCAGGAGGCGCGGCCATAGATGTTCTGGACATCATGCACCGATGGGTCGTAGCGCTCGGTCACGATGGTCACGTAAGGGATCGCGTCCGGCTTGCCGATCTGCAGGTAGACCGGCTTGGCCAGCCCGATGGAAGGACCGATGCCCCACACCCAGTTCACTTCCACACCCGAGCGCCGGATCTTGTCGGTGATCAGGTGCTTGCCACCGAAGGTGGGCCGGACGATCGTCAGGGCATTCGTCTTACCATAGAAGTAGCCCCGCGAGTTATCGTAGTAAGGGTTGAAGCTCTTGACCTCCTTGGGGTGCTTCATCCCCGCGATCTCCAATCCGAAGAGCTGGACGTGCTTGGCCGTGCGGTGAATGCCCCGGTAGGCCTGTACTCCCCAGCCGTCCCCATGCACCATGAACCCGCCCGACCACTGGCTGCGGTAGAGCACCCGGGTCTCATCATAGATGGTCTGCTGGGCACCGGCCTGGCTGGCGCCCACGAACACGATCATGACCCATAGGAACCTGTACATGCTCCCGATACCCTACAAAGCTACTGCACTGCAACGTTACCTTGCGGGCATTCCGTACATCCCATCTCCCATGGATACAGCCATCGTAACCCAATTGGACGACCTCCGTACCGAATGCCTTCATGTGCGCAGCGGCCAACTGTTCGGCACGGATGCCCCGGTGGACAACAAGGGCAAGGGTTCCGCCTTCTCCCCCACGGACCTGCTGGCCACCTCCCTGGCCTCGTGCATGATCACCACCATGGACATCGTGGCACGGGCCAATGGCTTCATGCTCAAGGGTTGTGAGGCCCGCGTGGTGAAGCACATGGCCTCCGACCCGCGTCGGGTACACCGGGTGGAGGTGCATCTGCAGATGGATGCCGGGCTCACCCCCGATCAGCGGGTGCTGATGGAGCGCACGGCACATGGCTGTCCCGTGGCCCGAAGCCTGTCCGCCGATCTGGTGCAGGAGGTCACGTTCACCTACCGCTGACCTGGCCGGACAAGGCATAGAACAGGTAAGCCCGGACCGAACGGCCCAGGCTTGGAAAGCTGATCCACGAACGAACCGCTCAGGCGCGATGCTCGGCAGGCACCTTCGCGGCCTTGCCATAGGCCGGGCAGGAGTGCGAATTGCTGCAGGAGGTCAGCAAAGCGCTGGAACCTACTACCACGGCCAGTATCAGAAGCACCTTTTTCATCGTTCGTTCTTTTGTGTTCCGGTCCGTTGTTACCGGGGAGCACTCCCCAAAATTAACCCCTGCTACGGACGGGCCGGAAAGAAAGTTTCAACAAAACCGACCGACCCGGTGTGAATATGGAACCCGCCGCCCAAGCTCCTAACGCGTCCACCCCACCGAATATTGGGGATGGATGGTATGCCGAACTGGCTGATGCGTTCGCCGCCCCCACCTTCGCCGCACTGCGCTCCTTTCTTGTCGCCGAGCGGGAACAGCACCCGGTGTACCCACGGGGACGTGACATCTTCAACGCCTTCAAGCTCACTCCCTTTCATCAGGTGAAGGCGGTGCTGCTTGGCCAGGACCCATACCACGGTCCGGGGCAGGCCCACGGGTTGTGCTTCTCGGTGCCGGCCGGAACCCCTCCCCCGCCCTCGCTGCAGAACATGTTCCAGGAGCTGCAACGCGACCTGGGGATACCGCGGCCCACGTCCGGCGACCTGAGCCCCTGGGCCCGGCAGGGGGTGCTCCTGCTCAACGCCACGCTCACGGTGCGTGCACACCAGGCGGGATCCCATCAGGGCAAAGGCTGGGAACCGTTCACGGACCAGGCGATACGCCAGCTATCGGCACACCACAGCGGATTGATCTTCTTGCTCTGGGGACGGCATGCCCAGCAAAAGGAAAGCCTGATCGATGCGGACCGCCACTACATCCTGAAGGCCCCCCACCCCTCCCCGCTCTCGGCCCACCGGGGCTTCATCGGTTGTGGTCATTTCAGGCAGGTGAACGAATTGCTGCTGGCACAGGGCAAAACCCCGATCGACTGGACACTTCCCTGATGTGCAAGGCGGTCCATATCGTGCTGGTGATGGTGGCCGTCCTGGCCTGGTCCAGGATCCCTGCCCAGCGCCATGTGGTCAGCTTTGTCCCGGACAGCACACTTCCAGCCAAATGGACCCGGCCGGTACGTGGGGCCGACAGTACG
>CAUJFM010000113.1 GCA_963169595.1 Bacteroidota bacterium
GCGGTTGGTGCCGGTGGCCAGGCTGCTGCCGGCCAGGCTGCGCACCACGCGACCGGTCATGTCCATCAGACGCACATCGGCCTGGGCGCTCAGGGCGGTCTCCACGTCGATGGTCAGGATGTCGTTCACCGGGTTGGGCCAGGCGATGAAGCTGCTGATGTTGCTCTGCTCGTTCAGGCTCGTGGCGATGGGCAGTTCCACCAGGGCACCGCCGCTGGGCAGGGCCACCCACAGGCCGAAGCTGGCACCGTTGCTGTTCACCGAGGGGTCCAGGAAGCCGCTGGCTACCACGGTGAGGGCAGCGCCCTGCAGACCGAGCGTTTCGAGCGGGGCCAGGTAGTTCAGCAGCGGCGTGCCATCAGCGGTCTGCACCTGCAGGGTGAAGTCGAGCGTGGGTACTTCCAGGTAACCATCGAACGCACCATAGCCGAGGTCATCCACGATGGTGGCACCACCGAGCACGGCGGTCTCCGCCACGTCCACCACCGGGGCGTCCGTGCAGCCGTGGAAGACCAGGATGTCCGTGTTGCCGGCACCGCTGGTGGCCGCTTCGCGGGCATCACCCTGCACATAGATGTCGAACGGCGTGGCCGGGCTGTAACCGCTGGGGCTCACGATGCCATTGGCCACCAGGATGAAGGAACCGCCTGCGGGCAGGTTGTAGTTGAAGTTGGCGAGGGCGTCATCCACGCTCGTGCTGTTGCCGGGGGCGATGCTCAGGGTCAGGTCCACACCGGTTTGCACATCCACAAAGGGCGTGGCGGTGCGGAAGGCGAAGTCATCCACGAGCAGGGCGCCGTTGAGGTACACGTCCACTTCAGCAGCGGCGAGGTCGGCGCTGTTGTGGATGGCCTGCAGGCGGGCCGTGGGGATCTCGGCAGCTGGGAGTTCAACGAGGGCACCACCGCTGGGCAGGGCCGCCCACAGGCCGAAGGCAGGACCATCGCTGTTGTTGGCGGGGTTCAGGAAGCCGCTGGCCACCACCACCAGGGCGGCACCATCGAGGCCAAGGGTCAGCAGCGGAGCAGCGTAGGCGGCCACCACGGCGCTGTTGTCCGCGGTGCGCACCTGCAGCACGTAGTCGTTCGTGGGCAGTTCCAGGTAACCGGCAAAGTCACCGTAGGCCAGGTCATCGATGGCCGTGGCGTTCAGCACGGCGCTCTCGAACACGTCCACGACCGGGGCATCCGTTGCACCGTGGAAGGCCAGCACGCTGGTGGTGCCGGCAGGAGAGGACACCAAGGCACCGCCGCTCACGTAGATGTCGAAAGGCTGTGCGGGGTCGTAGCCGCTCGGGCTCACGATGCCGTTCGCCACGAGCACATAGCTGCCACCCTCCTCCAGGTTGTAGGTGAAGTTGGCAATGGCTTCGGCCACGCTGGTACTGGTGGACGGGGCGATGCTCAGGGTGAGGTCCACACCAGCCTGCACTTCCACGAAGGGTGTGGCGGTGCGGAAGGCGAAGTCATTAGCGATCAGCGCGCCGTTCAGGTAGACGTCGACTTCAGCTGCGGCTGCATCGGCGCTGTTGTGGATGGCCTGGATGCGGGCCGTGGGGATGTCCGCGCCGGGCAGTTCCACAAGGGGGCCGCCCGAGGAGAGCGCCACCCAAAGTCCGAAGGCAGGACCATTGCTGTTCTGCGAGGGATCAAGGAATCCGCTGGCCAGCACCGTGATGGCACTGCCCTGGAGGTTCAAGCTCTGCAGCGGTGCCTGGTAGGCGGCCACCACGGCGCTGTTGTCCGAAGTGCGCACCTGCAGGGTGTAATCCGCCGTGGGAAGCTCCAGGTAACCGGTGAATTCCGGATAGCTCAGGTCATCGATCACCGTGGCGTTCACCACGCCGCTTTCATACACGTCCACTGCAGGGGCATCGGTGGCGCCGTGCAACACCAGCACATCGGTGCCTGCACCTTGCGCTGCTTCACGTGCACCGGCGAACACTTCCAGCGAGAACGGGGTGGCCGGGGCATACCCTCCGAGGCCAAGGGTGCCGCTGGCCACCGCGATGTAGGTCTCGTTGCTGGCCAGTACGGCAGGAATGGTCACCAGGGCATCGGCGCTGTTGGTGCTGTTGCCCGGGGCGATCTGGATGTTCAGGTTCACTCCTGCGGGCACATCGATGAACGAAGTGGCCGTGCGGAACGCGAGATCAGGAATGGTCAGGGCATCATTCACATACACGTCCACCACGGCCGCGTTGAGGTCCGCGCAGTTGTGGATCACTTGGAGGCGGGCGGTCTGCGCGGCCAGGCTGGAAGCCAGCAGCAGACCCGTGCCCATCGCCGACCACTTCAGGGTCCGGTTCGTTGTCATGTTCGTTCGGGTGTTTGGTTGATGAACACCTCCAGAACATGCCCGGATCCACTTTGTTCATGGATCCCGACAAAACCCTCAACAATTTCGACCTAACCGTTCATCACGAACGGTTCCTACCGGAACAAGGTCACATGGCCGAAGAGCTCATGCTGGTCCTTGGTCACGGCATCCACGGCCCTGGCGCGGAACACATAGACACCCGTGGGGAGTGCCTCTCCGGCCGAGGTGCCATCCCAGCCCTCGTTCGGTTTGCGCGAGGAATAGACCACCGCTCCCCATCGGTCGAACACATCGAACTCGTAGGTCTCCAGCTGCACCACATTGCTCACCGGAACGAACACATCGTTGATGCCATCGCCGTTCGGGGTGAAGGAGTTCGGTGCATAGAACGCGTATTGCTGGGGCTCCAGCCAGGCCACAATGGTGTCCGTGGTGTAGAACTGGGCGGTGATCGTGCCGGCCGTGCTGTCCGGGATGAAGGGATTGTTCTTCACTGTCCAGTGCAGGAAGTCGTAGTACAGCGCAGGGTTCACCGTGATGTCCACGTCCACCCCTTCGGGAGCGGTCAACAGCACCGGGAAGGTGGTGTAGGTGGTGCCCTCGAAGGTGATGGTGGCCGCCTCGCTCTTGGGCATCACGTCCAGCACCACATCGTAGCGGATGGGCGGCACGAAATGGGCTACGACACTGTCGGCGCTCAGGAAGTCGATGGTGACCAGCGAGTCGGTGAGCGTGGGAAGCACGGCGTTCGTGCTGAACACCTCCCAGTGGCTGAACACGAAGCCATCCGCCGGTACCGGGGCCAGCGTGGTGTTGATGCCTCCGTAGAAGGTCCCGCTCCAGGGATAGGTCTGTGGTTGGATGGAGTTGATCACGATGGAGCCGCTCAGCGGTGGGTCCACGTTGAAGACCACATCGAAGGGGCCTTCCAGCTCGTAGCAATCCACCATGCCCTCCTCGATGGCCACACAACGCTGCTCAATGAAGTTGCGCATCACCTGCACGTTGGCCTCCCATTCGGCCATGCTGCCGCCCCAACGGGCGATCTGTCCCGGCATCTCCGGGGCGATCAGCGCCACCAGGCTGTCCAGGAAGGGGATCATGTGGTCGCACTTGAACAGGGAGTTCCCCAGGTCGATGTAGCGGTTCACGTAGTAGTCGTGCACCATGGGGTTCTCGGCGATGAGCTTCTCCAGGATCAGCGTATGGCCCTGTCCACCGGG
>CAUJFM010000114.1 GCA_963169595.1 Bacteroidota bacterium
GCGAGCGGAAGGTGCCGTTGTAGTAGGTGAAGTCGCCCACCACATAGGCATCACCGTCGGGGGCCACGGCGATGTCCTGGACGGAGAGGTGGTAGCCGCCGGTGGCCCCCTCGGCTACCGCGGAGGCGGGGTCCAGTGCGCCATCAGCGGTGAGCTGCACGATGCAGGAGCGGGCGGCGCCATCGAACGTCTCGAACGAACCGCCCACGAGCACGCGGCCATCGGGCTGCACGGCGATGGTGTTGATATCCGGGAGGATGGTGTTGCCGCCGGGACCGTCGCCGGGGTCGAACGTGGCATCCAACACGCCATCGGCCAGCAGGCGGGCGAGGAGAGGTGCGCTGGCGCCGTCATATGCGCCGAACGAGCCGCCGATGAGCAGGCGGCCATCGGCCAGGCGCTCCACCGCCGACACCTGCCTATCGGGTCCGCTGCCGGGATCGAACGTGGCATCCAGCGAGCCATCAGTGTCGAGGCGCACGATGTGCGGTACCGATGTGCCGGCATAGGTGGTGAAGTAGCCCACGGCGATCACCCGTCCGTCGGGTAGGAGCGCCAGGTCCGACACCCTGACGTTAAAGTCGCTGATCTCGAACCCCGGTCCCGCGAACGTGTCGTCCAGTGTGCCATCGGCGTTCAAGCGGGCGATGCCGCCATGCGGCTGGCCGTTCACCGTGGTGAAGCTGCCGCCGATGAGGATGCGCCCGTCGGGCTGCACGACGATGCGATGCACGGTGCCATCGGTGCCGGCGGTGAAGGTGGGGTCGGGCGCACCGTCCTGCGCGTGGAGCAGGCCGCTGGAGAGCAACAAGGTGCACACGATGGACGAGCGAAGGGTGATGCGACGGGTCCGCATGGGAGGGGTCTGGATAGGGTTCTTTCCCCTATATCGGTGAAGGCGTCCGATGTGAACACCTTTGCATGCCTACCATGGACCGCAAGCAGTTCCTCCGCTCGCTCGCCGCCGTGCCGCTGGTGGGCGCCACCATGAAGCTCAGCGCGCTCGACCGTATCCCTTTCCGCCCCAGCGAACGCATGCCCGTGCTCTTCCTGGGCCACGGCAGCCCCATGAACGCGATCGAGGAGAACGAGTTCGTGCAGGGCTTCCGCAAGGCGGCCACGGAACTGCCGCGCCCGCAGGCTATCCTGGTGGTGAGCGCGCATTGGGAAACGCGTGGCACGCAGGTGACAGCGATGGAACGCCCGCGCACCATCCACGACTTCGGCGGTTTCCCGAAGGCGCTGTTCGAGGTGCAGTATCCCGCGCCCGGCAGTCCTGAACTGGCGGAGGAGGTGAAGCGTTCCATCACCACTACCACGGTGGGCCTCGACCACAGCTGGGGCCTGGACCACGGCGCGTGGAGCGTGGTGAAGCACCTGTGCCCGAACGCCGATATGCCAGTGATACAGATGAGCATCGACTACTCGATGAAGCCCGAGCAGCACTACGCGCTGGCCAAGCAGATCGCCCGGCTGCGCGACAAGGGCGTGCTCATCATCGGCAGCGGCAACATGGTGCACAACCTGGGCATGGTAGCCTGGGACAAGCTGAACGAACAGTACGCCTTCGACTGGGCGGTGGAAGCGCGCGAGAGGATGAACAAAGCGATCATCAGCGGCGACCATGCATCGCTGGTGAACTTCCGCACCCAGGGCAAAGCCTTCGACCTCGCGATCCCGACGCCGGAACACTACTACCCCGTGCTCTATGCGCTCGCGCTACAGGGGAAGGAGGAGCGCGCCACGCTCTTCAACGACAAGCCCGTGGCCGGCTCGTTGACGATGACCTCCGTGAAGGTCGACAAAGCCTGAATCATGCCACGCAACGCCCTCAACGCCCTCGCTCTTTCCTCGCTCACCTTAACGGGCTGCGCGCAGCCCACCACGGACATGACCAACACCACGAACCCCCTCTTCTGCGACCCCGATACCGGTGTGTGCGCAGTGCCCGGCATGGACCCTGAAGCGGTCGCACTGGAGCATCAGCCCCAACCGCCCACCACCACCTTGCCATCGGCCTGCAGTGCCATGCTGTTCACCGTGCCATCCGCACCACTTCCGGGGTTGAAGCTGGCATCGAGGGAGCCGTCCGCATTGATCCGTGCGATGCGGTTACGCGGCACGCCATTATAGCTGGTGAACTCACCGCCGATGAGCACCTTGCCATCGGGCTGCTCCACCATGCTGTAGACCCAGTTGTCGGGTCCGGCCAGCGGGTCGAAGGTGGGGTCGAGGCCACCGGGTTGTGCGAAGAGCACTGCGGGAACAAGGAGGGCGGCGAACAGGGAGGCGTAGCGGTGGCGCATGGTGCTGGGTTTTCGGGCACCAAGCAAGATCACCCGATGCACCGTCGCCATCACATGAAGGTGGAGGGTACCCTCAACCCGTGGCCGCCTCCAACATTGACTTCACCGTCTTCGGTGCGCTGCCCACAAAGACCTGCTTGCCGATGACGATGGTGGGGCGCTTCAGGAAGGTGTATTCCTCCAGGATGTACTTGCGGTAGTCCTTCTCCGTCAGCTTCATCTCGTTCAGCCCCATGCTGCGGTACTTCATGGCGATCTTGCTGAAGAGCGCCTCGTAGCTGCCGGCCAGTTCCTTCAGCTCATCGAGCTGTTGGGCGGTGATGGGCTCTGCCTTGATGTCCTGCAATTCGAAGCGCTTGATCTTGGGGATCTCGCCGAGGATGCGCTGGCAGGTGCCGCAATTGCTGAGGTGGTAGATCTTCATGGGGGAGGGGAGGAATGTGGGGGAGGAACGGCGCGGCAGGGGCCATTGTTCGGTGCGGGCCGGTGGCCGATGCGATCAAGGTAGCGGCGATCCGCTATCCTTGTAATACACCCATCACCCGAAGTGGACTTCTACCGGACCCTGGGCCTTACCCACACGGCGGATGCGAACGCCATCCGCACGGCCTATCGCGCGTTGGCGAAACGTTACCACCCCGATGTGAGCAGCCTGCCCGATGCGCACGAGCGCTTCGTGGCGGTGACGGAGGCCTATGAGGTGCTGAGCGATCCGGCGGCGCGTGCGCGCTATGACCGCACCCGGGCCAGCCCCAGCCCGAAACGCTCCTCACCGGCAGCCGAGGCGCAGTACGCCCGCGCCACCGAGGCCCGCCAACAGGCCGCCCGCGCCAAGGCCGCGGACTACAGCCGCATGCGCTATGCGCAGTTCGATGCAGACGTGTTCGATTCGGTGGCCAGCTACGTGGTGCCCAAGATGCTGGGCTGCCTGGGCATTGGTGTGGTGGCCACCACAGTGGTGGTGGTGCTCGTGCTGCTGGCCCAACAGTTCGAGTGGTTGAGCGTGCCAGTGGTCTTGTTGATCTTCTTCGGCGTCATGCCCGGCATCGTCTATGCCAGCATGGAGTTCGATAATTGGCACAATGCCCGGCAGCGGGCAAGGCGGAAGGGGCGGTAGGGGGGGTGATCGAACGAGCAGTTCTCAGAACTCCGCGCTCTTAGGCGCCCGTGGGAATGGAATGACGTCGCGGATATTCCCCATGCCGGTCACGAACAACCTGGTCCCGTGGGAACGCATTGATCGACCCCTTTTCATGGACGGAGGACCAGTGCTGCTGTGGTTTGAGCCGCGTGCTTACTTTCGATTGAAATACCGGACCATGCGCACACGATCATCCTTGTTCGGTCTTCTTCTTTTGGGATCGGTCCACGGCCAGTTCGGGGCCTTTCAGGAATTCGCACCGGATGGCAACCGTCCCTGGTGCGTGCGGGCAGCGGACCTGGACGGGGATGGCGACATGGACATTGTCGCGGCCTTTGCAATTGATGGTCTGGTCGCGTGGTACGAGAATAATGGGTCCGGGACGTTCACGGGTCCCTTGGTGATCAACGCCAATGCTCAGTATGCCAAGTTCGTGGTGGTGGCGGACCTGGATGGGGATGGTGATACGGATGTGGTCACCGGCCATGGATCACCGGCGGTCTTCGAATGGCACGCGAACGATGGTGCGGGGAACTTCGGGCCCGGCCAAGTGATCCGTTCGGCAGGTGGAGGTTCGTACGCCCTGGTGGTGGCGGACATGGATGGTGACGGTGATCTGGACATTGCCACATCTGCGCAAGTGGGCGGCTTGCAATGGCATGCGAACGAGGGTGGTGGCACAGCGTGGACCGGCCATGCGGTGGACACCCTGAGCAACATCGCGGACATCGAATTGGC
>CAUJFM010000115.1 GCA_963169595.1 Bacteroidota bacterium
ATCCTCAAGACCGACAGCATCACACGCCTGGTGGAGAAGCAGGTGATGAAGGTGATCGATGTGCCCGAGTACCAGGAGGTTGTGGATGGTGATACCGTGAACTACCTCGTGAGCTCGGTGATCAGCCAGGTGGGCAAGGGCACCAGCGACCCCGGCACGGGCGAGGTGGAGCTGAGCGCAACGCCCCACAAGGCCCGTATCCAGATCTCCTTTGTGAAGTTCGCCGACCGCAGGGGGGTGAACACGAACGAGGTGCTGGAACAGCTGCAGGAAGGGGTGACCGGTTATCCCGGGGTCGTGACCACCGTGGTGAAGAACGCCGATGGTCCTCCCGTGGGCAAGCCGATCAACATCGAGATCCGCGGCAAGGACATCGAAGGTCTGCTGGACGAGGCCGAGAAGGTGAAGCAGTTCATCGAGGAGAAGAACGTCCCCGGTGTGGAGGCCCTGCGCATCGACATCGACCGCGCCAAGCCGGAGATGCCCATCGTCATCGACCGCGAGAAGGCCCGCCGCCTGAACGTGAGCACCTACCAGGTGGCGGACGCCATCCGCACCGCGCTCTTCGGCAAGGAGGTGAGCACCTTCCGCATCGAGGGTGATGACGATGACTACGAGATCAACGTGCGCTTGAAGGATGAGTACCGCTACGATGTCCAGAAGCTCATGGACATGAAGATCACCTTCCGCGACATGCTCACCGGGCAGATCCGCCAGGTGCCCATCAGCGCCGTGGCCGAGGAGAAGTATGCCACCACCTTCAGCGCCATCAAGCGCAAGGACCTGGACCGCATCGTGACCGTGAGCAGCAACGTGATCGCAGGCTACAACAACAACGAGGTGGTCCAGCAGATCAAGGATGAGATGGCGAGCGGATTCACCGCCGACGAGCGGTTCAACCTGCGCTTCACCGGCGAGCAGGAGGACCAGGCGAAGGACATGAACTTCCTGATGATGGCCTTCCTGGTGGCCATCTTCGTGGTCTTCCTCATCATCGTGGCGCAGTTCAACAGCAACAGCTACCCGGTGATCGTGATGAGCACGGTGGTCTTCAGCACCATCGGGGTGTTCCTGGGCCTGGTGGTCTTCCGCATGGACTTCGTGATCATGATGACCATGCTGGGCATCATCTCCCTGATCGGTGTGGTGGTGAACAACGCCATCGTGCTGATGGACTTCGCGCGGCTCCTCTTCCAGCGTGAACAGCGGAAGCTGGGACTGGACGAGGATGCCATCATCCCCATCGATGCCAGCCGCGAGGCGCTGGTGCTGGCCGGACGGACGCGACTGCGCCCGGTGCTGCTCACCGCCGTGACCGCCGTGCTGGGCCTGCTCCCGCTGGCCATCGGGCTCAACTTCAACTTCTTCACCCTGTTCAGCGAACTGGACCCGCACATCCACATGGGTGGTGACAACGTGGTGTTCTGGGGGCCCCTCAGCTGGGCGGTGATCTATGGCCTCATCTTCGCCACCTTCCTCACGCTGATCATGGTGCCGGTGATGCTGTTGATCGTGATGAAGATCAAGCACCGGAGGCAGTGGAAGCGCAGCCTGATCGCGAAGGGCTGAGCAGCTCGCGCGAACGGCTTATTTTGGAGCGGCCCCACCCGGGGCCGCTCCCTGTTTTGAGGACCCTCATCGCTCAACTCGCCGGGCCCCTGGCCGGTGCCATGGTGTACGGTCTCATGGCCCATCATGGATCGAAGCCCGCGTGCATGGCCGGGATCGTGGCCTGGATGGCGGTCTGGTGGATCAGCGAGGCGGTGCCCATCGCCATGACCTCGCTGCTGCCCCTGGTCCTGTATCCATTGACCGGCATCGACACCGTGGCCGGTGTGGCGGTGAACTATGGCAAGGAGATCATCTTCCTCTTCCTCGGGGGCTTCATCATCGCCCTGGGCATCGAGCGCAGCAACCTCCACAGGCGCATCGCGCTCGGCATCATGGCGCGCGTGGGCGGTGGTTCGGCGCGACTGGTGTTGGGCATCATGCTGGCCTGCGCACTGCTCAGCATGTGGATCAACAGCACGGCGGCCACGCTGGTGATGCTGCCCATCGCGCTGAGCCTCATCGATGGTGAGGATGCACCGGCTGATGTGCGTCAGCGGCTCACCATTCCGCTGCTCCTGGGTGTGGCCTATGGCGCCACCATCGGGGGCATGGCCACTCCGGTGGGCACCCCGCCCAACCTGGTCTTTTTGGAGCTATGGCGCCAGCTGTATCCGGGCCGGCCTGCGGTTGGCTTCGGGCAGTGGATGACCATCGGGGTTCCCCTGATGATCCTGTACCTGGCCATTGCCTGGTTGCTGCTCACGCGGGTCTTCCACCGGCTGAAGGGGGACAGCCTCGGTCGGACAGAGCTCATGCGCGAGCGGATCGGTGCGCTGGGCCCGGCTTCCCGTGATGAATGGCTGGCCGGACTGGTCTTCGCCCTGGTCGCTGTGGTGTGGATGACCGGCGACAGTCTGCGCAGCGGGGAGGTGATCCTCTTCACCGGATGGAGGGAGCGCGTGGAGGTCCTGTCCGGCCTCACCGATGCCGCGGTGGGCATGGTGGGGGCGCTGCTGCTTTTTCTGTTGCCAGCTGTGAGGCCGCGCAAAGCACCACATGACGCCTATGCGACCCACGGGGAGGGTCCGACGCGCCTCATGGATTGGAGCTTCGCCGAACGACGTGTTCCCTGGGGTATCCTGCTGCTCATCGGCGGGGGATTCGCCCTGGCCTCTGGTGTGGAGTCCAGCGGATTGAGCGCCATCATCGGCGATGCGATGACGGGCCTGGGTTCCTTGCCTGCCGCGCTGCTGATCGGTGTGCTGGTCCTGTTGGTCTGCTTGTTGAGCGAGCTGGGCAGCAACACGGCCACGGCCAGTCTCACCCTGCCCATCCTGGCCGCGATGGCCGAGCGCTGGGGCATGGATCCGCAGGACCTGCTCTGGCCGGCGGCGTTGGGCGCCAGCCTCGGGTTCATGTTGCCGGTGGCCAGTCCCATGCAGTCCATCGTTTTTGGATCGGGGCGCATCCCCATGCGGGCCATGGTGCGTGTGGGGGTGTGGATGGACCTCATTGGGGTGGGACTGCTCATGTCGTTCTTCGGGTGGTGATGGTGGTCGATGCGGTCGCGTGCTATTTTGATGGACGAATGAGGAAGCGTTCGACCGCACTAGCAGTATGGCTCGCTCTCCATGGGCTTTTGGGGATAGGTGCCGGTCTGTCCGCACAGGATGCGTCCTTGGTACCCGGCATCAAGACCGAACTGGCCACAGCACCCAATGACACCCTCCGCGCCGATGCCTTGGCACGTCTCTGCTTCAATCTGATCAACTCCGACCCCGATAGCGCCCGGTACTATGGCGAGCAAGCCCTGTCCCTGGCCACCCGCATCGGCAACCCCAGGGCCATCGCCGACGCCCACAATAACCTGGGTTGGCTGGAGACCCAACAGGGGCGCATCGATGCGGCCACCGTCCACCTGAACAAAGCCCTCCAGGGCTTTCGCAGGATCGGCAATCCGTCCTACACCTCCATCGCCCTGAGCAATCTGGGCTGGCTGGCCGACAAGCAGGGGGACCGGGCCAGGGCCTTGAGGCGATTCGATGAGGCACTGGACCAGGCCACTCTGGCGGCGGACAGCGCCAGCTTGGCCGTGCTGCTCTACTCCATCGGCAGTACCTACAACAAGATGAACGAATACGGCCGGGCGCGGAGCCA
>CAUJFM010000116.1 GCA_963169595.1 Bacteroidota bacterium
TCGGCCATGCCGCCGGGCTCTTTGCCGCCGGCCGTGGCGAAATCGGGCTGGCCACCGCCGCCCCCCTTGATCAGCGGACCGATCTGCTTGATGATGTCCACCGCCTTCAGGCCCGTAGCCTCGAGGGCCTGCTTGCCCAGCGAGACGGCGAGCAGGGGCTTGCCATCGATCACCGCGCCGGCCACGAAGGCCAGGTCCGCGTGCTGCTCGCGCAGGGTGAAACCGAGGTCCTTCAGGCCCTGGGCATCGAGGTCGAGCTGCTCCACCAGCACCTTCACGCCCTTGCTGTTGGCCGTGGCCTTGGCGGGGATGGCGGCGGCGTAGCGCTTCACTTTCTCGCGCGCGGCCTTCTCCAGCTCCTTGGTGAGGCTGGCGTTCTGATCGGTGAGCTTCTGCACGGCGGCCACCACATCGGCGGGGCGCTTCAGCAGCTCCTCGATGGCCTCCAGCTTCGCGAGCTTCTCGTTGATCATGCGTTCGGCCTCCACGCTGGTGATGGCCTCGATGCGGCGGATGCCCGCGGCCAGCGCGCTCTCGCTCACGATGCGGAAGGGACCGATGACGCCGGTGCGCGGTACGTGGGTGCCGCCGCAGAGCTCGATGCTCGGACCGAACTTCACCACGCGCACGTTGTCGCCGTACTTCTCGCCGAACAGCGCCATGGCGCCCATGGCCTTCGCCTCCGCGATGGGCACATTGCGCTTGTCCTCGAACACGATGTCGTCGGTGATCATCGCGTTCACCTCGCGCTCGATGGTGGCCAGCTCCTCGGGCGTCACCTTGGCGAAGTGGCTGATGTCGAAGCGCAGGCGGTCGGGTGCCACGAGCGAGCCTTTCTGCTCCACGTGCGTGCCCAGGTGCTTGCGCAGGGCGTGGTGCAGCAGGTGCGTGGCCGTATGGTTCCGCGCGGTGAGGCCGCGGCGCTGCGTGTTCACCTGCGCGGTGAGCGGCTTGCTCACGTCCTTCGGCAGCTCCTTGGTGAAGTGCACGATCAGCTGGTTCTCGCGCTTGGTGTCGATCACCTCCACCTGGTCGGCGCCTTGGACCAGCCAGCCCTGGTCGCCCACCTGGCCGCCGCCTTCGGCATAGAACGGCGTGCGGTCGAGCACGAGCTGGAACTGGTCGCCGCCCTTGCCGCTCACCTTGCGGTAGCGCAGGATGCGGGCCTCGGTGCTCAGCTCGTCGTAGCCGACGAAAGCGGTCTCGCCCTTGCCCAGTTCCACCCAGTCGCCGGTGGTGACGGCCGTGGCGGCGCGTGAGCGTTCCTTCTGCTTCTGCAGCTCGGCCTCGAAGCCCTTCATGTCCACGTCCATCTTCTGCTCGCGTGCCATGAGCTGCGTGAGGTCGATGGGGAAGCCGTAGGTGTCGAAGAGCTCGAAGGCGCGGTCACCAGCAAGCGTTCCCTTCGACTCGGCGAGGGCCTGCTCCAAACGCTTCGTGCCCTGCTCCAGCGTGCGCAGGAAAGCCTTCTCCTCCTCCTGCATCACGCTCTCGATGAGCTGCAGCTGCTTGCGCAGTTCGGGGAACTGGTCGCCCATCTCCTTCGCGAGGGTGGCCACCAACGTGTGCAGGAAGGGCTCGTTGAAGCCGAGGAAGCTGTAGCCGTAGCGCACGGCACGGCGCAGGATACGGCGGATCACGTAGCCCGCGCCGGTGTTGCTGGGCAGCTGGCCGTCCGCGATGGCGAAGCTGATGGCGCGCAGGTGGTCGGCGATCACGCGCATGGCGATGTCGGCCTTCTCGTCCTTGCCGTACTCCTTGCCGCAGCGCTTGGCGATGGACTGGATCAGCGGCTGGAACACATCGGTGTCGTAGTTGCTGCGCTTGCCCTGCAGCACCATGCACAGGCGCTCGAAGCCCATGCCGGTGTCCACATGCTGGGCGGGCAGCGTCACGAGCGAGCCATCGGCCTTGCGCTCGAACTGCATGAACACGTTGTTCCAGATCTCGATCACCTGCGGGTGGTCGTTGTTCACCAGCTCACGGCCGGGCTTCTGGGCCTTCTCCTCGGCGGTGCGCACGTCCACGTGGATCTCGGTGCACGGCCCGCAGGGACCGGTGTCACCCATCTCCCAGAAGTTGTCCTTGCGGCTGAAGGGCAGGATGCGCTCGGCGGGGAGATACTGCTTCCACAAATCGCGGGTCTCCTCATCGGCGGGCAGACCATCCTTCTCGTCACCGCCGAAGTAGGTCACGTAGATGTCCGCCGTGTTGATCTTGTACTCGTCCACGAGCAGCTCCCACGCCCACTGGATGGCCTCCTTCTTGAAGTAGTCCCCGAAGCTCCAGTTGCCGAGCATCTCGAACATCGTGTGGTGGTAGGTGTCGATGCCCACCTCCTCCAGGTCGTTGTGCTTGCCGGAGACGCGCAGGCACTTCTGCGTGTCGGCGATCCGCTTGTGCTTCGCCTCGCGGTTGCCCAGGAAGAGGTCCTTGAACTGGTTCATGCCCGCGTTGGTGAACATGAGCGTGGGGTCGTCCTTCACCACCATGGGTGCGCTGGGCACGATCTGGTGGCCGCGCTGGGCGAAATGGTCGAGGAACTTCTGGCGGATCTGCTGGGACGTGAGCATGGGGGTCGGGGAATGTGCCTGCCTGCGGCAGGCAGGCCGCAAAGGTCGCCAACTCCGGGGCACGGCGGAAACCCGGTCGTTCGATCTCCTTAACACGGCCTCTGGCCCAGGGGCGGCCTGCCTGCCCACCCGATGGTTACTTTCGCCAGTAGCGCAGGGCCCATGCCAGAGCACAAGTACCGGTTCAACCCGCAGACGCTCAACTTCGAGCGTATCCGGCTCAGTGCGTGGCAGAAGACCCGGCGCACCCTGTTGATGCTGACCCCAGGCCTGCTGGTGGGCCTGCTGGGCATCTTTCTGGTGTACCAGTTCGTGGACAGCCCCAAAGAGGCCCTGCTCCGGCGGGAGAACAAGCAGCTGCTGCTCCAGTACGAACTGCTGAACAAGCAGCTGGAGGAGCTCGACCTGGTGATGGCCGACGTGCGGCGGCGCGACGACAACATCTACCGGGTGATCTTCGAGGCCGATCCGGTGCCCGAGAGCATGCGGCGGGCCGGGGCGGGGGGCATCAATCGCTACAAGGACCTGGAGGGCTTCGCTAGCAGCGACCTGGTGCTCGAGACCCGCAAGCGGCTGGACCAGCTCACCCGGCAGCTCGTGGTGCAGTCACGCTCCCTGGACGAGGTGGCCGAGCTGGTGCTCCGCAAGCAGGAGATGCTGGCCAGCATCCCGGCCATCCAGCCCATCCCCAACGAGGACCTCACCCAGACCGCCGGGGGCTACGGCATGCGGATCCACCCCATCCACAAGATCCCCAAGTTCCACGCCGGCATGGACTTCACCGCCAAGCCCGGCACGCCCATCTACGCCACCGGCGACGGCCGGGTGACCTTCGCGGACTATGCCACGAACGGCTATGGCAAGCACGTGATCATCGACCACGGCTACGACTACCACACGCTCTACGCCCACCTCAGCGAGTTCAAGGTGCGGAACGGCCAGCGGGTGAAGCGCGGCGAGGTGATCGGGCTGGTGGGCAACACGGGCCTGAGCGCCGGCCCCCACCTGCACTACGAGGTGCACAAGGGCGGGCAGCCCGTGGACCCGGCCAACTTCTTCTTCAACGACCTGAGCCCCGAGGAATATGCCCGCCTGGTGGAGCTGTCCCGGAACGCCAGCCAGGCGTTGGATTGATCGGATACCTTCGCGACGCGCATGCCCTACAAGGAGAAGACCGTCGAGAAGCTCTTCTGGTCCATCGGTGAAGTGGCCGATGAACTGGGCGTGAACACCTCGTTGATCCGCTATTGGGAGAAGGAGTTCGGACACCTGCTGCGCACCCGGCGCAACAGCAAAGGCGACCGGCTCTTCACGGTGAAGGAGATCGAGCAGTTGCGGCGCATCCAGCACCTGGTGAAGGACCAGGGCTTCACCCTGAATGGCGCCAAGGTGCGGTTGAAGAGCGATGAGCCTGCGCCGCCACCGATGCAGGACGCCCTCACCGAGGTGCGCGAACGGCTCCTGAAGGTGCGCAGTGAGCTGATCGCCTTGCGCGACCGTCGCTGAGCGCGCTCAGAGGTATTTGTGCGGGACCAGGTAGTTGGTCACGTAGTCCGTCACCCCATCTTCCAGCGTGTGGAACGGGGTGGTGTAGCCGATGCCCCTCAGCTTGGACATGTCCGCCTCGGTGAAGTACTGGTACTTGTCCCGGATATCGGCCGGCGTATCCACGAACGTGATGGCCTCCTCCTTCCCCATCGCCTGGAAGGTGGCGCGTGCCAGGTCGAGGAAGGTGCGGGCGGTGCCGCTGCCCAGGTTGTAGAGCCCGCTGTGGGTGCGGTGCTCCATCAGGAAGATGCACACGTTGCAGACGTCCTTCACGTACACGAAATCGCGGAGCTGCTCCCCGTCCTTGTAGTCGGGCCGGTGGCTGCGGAAGAGCTTCATGCCGCCCGTGGCCCCGATCTGGTTGAAGGCATGGAACACCACGCTGGCCATGCGGCCCTTGTGGTACTCGTTGGGGCCGTAGACGTTGAAGAACTTGAGGCCCGCCCAGAAGAAGGGCTTGCGTTCCTGGGCCAGCGCCCACTTGTCGAAGTCGTTCTTGCTCTCACCGTAGGGGTTCAGCGGGTGGAGGCGCTGGGGCAGGCTGTCGTCGTGGTCGCTGTAGCCGAGCTCACCACCGCCGTAGGTGGCCGCGCTGGACGCATAGACCAGGGGGATGCCGTACTTCACACAAGCCTCCCACATGCGCTGGCTGTAGTGCAGGTTCAGCTCGTCGAAGATGGCCACGTTGAACTCGGTGGTGTCCGTGCGGGCCCCCAGGTGGAAGATGAACTGCACCAGCTTCTCGTTGGCGTCCAACCACGTGAAGAAGTCCTTGCGGTCCACCTTCGCGGTCAGGGTCTTGTCGGCCAGGTTGGGTGCCTTGTCGGGGCGGGAAAAGTCATCCACAGCCACGATGTCCTGCCAACCCTGGCGGAGCAGCTCGCCCACCAAGGCACTGCCGATGAAGCCCGCGGCTCCGGTCACTACGATCATGTGGCAAAGGTAGGCGCGCTCCATCGAGCACCCCCTACCTTTGCGCCCTTATGCCAATCGTCCACATCACCCGCAGGGAGCGCTTCAGTGCGGCGCACAAGCTGAGCCGTCCCGATTGGAGCCCGGGGAAGAACTATGCCACCTTCGGCAAATGCTCCAACCCGAACTGGCACGGCCACAACTACGTGCTGTGGGTCACCGTGGCCGGCGAGCCCAGCACCGAGACCAGCTTCGTCACGGACCTCAGCGTCCTGAGCCGCATCATCAAGGAGCGCGTCATCGACCGGCTCGACCACAAGAACATCGACCTCGACGTGGATTTCATGAAAGGTCGCTACAGCAGCACCGAGAACCTGGCCGTGGCCATCTGGGAGCAGTTGGAGGAACCGGTGAAAGCCCTGGGGGTGACGCTGCGCACCATCAAGCTGGAAGAGACCGAGAACAACTACGTGGAATACCATGGCGAGCGGTGAGCACGAGGCCACGGGCGAAGGCTACGAGCGGATCGACCAGTACGACCCGAAGCGCATCGCGGAGATCAGCGGGCACTACGGCCACATCCTGAAAGCCATCGGCGAGGACCCCGAGCGCGAGGGGCTGAAGAAGACCCCGGAGCGCGTGGCCAAGGCCCTGCAATACCTCACCCACGGCTACGACCTCGACCCGGCGGCGATCCTGCGCAGCGCCATGTTCACAGAGGACTACAGCCAGATGGTGCTGGTGAAGGACATCGAGGTCTATTCCATGTGCGAGCACCACATGCTGCCCTTCTTCGGGAAGGCGCACGTGGCCTACATCCCCAACGGACGCATCGTGGGGCTGAGCAAGGTGCCCCGCGTGGTGGACGCCTTCGCTCGGCGCTTGCAGGTGCAGGAACGCCTCACGAACGAGATCCGGGACTGCATCCACGACACCTTGCAACCGCTGGGCGTGGCCGTGGTGCTGGAGTGCAGCCACCTCTGCATGCAGATGCGCGGCATCCAGAAGCAGAACTCGGTGACCACGACGAGTGCCTTCACCGGCATCTTCCTCACCGACAACCGCACCCGCGAGGAGTTCATCCAGCTGATGAGCGCCAGGCTGCACTGATCCCCGGGTCCACGGACCTGTGCCGGGATCGCCGATATTCGTGCCATTCAACCCCCTCCCCATGGAGAACCAACAGCCCACCCAGACCACCTACATCGGCACCGGCGAGGTGTCCAACGTGCGCACCTTCGTGGCCAGCGTGTTCAGCTACATGACCATGGCGCTGGTCATCAGCGGCGTGATGGCCTGGTGGTTCGGCAACAACATGGAGCTCTTCGGAAGCCTCCGCGACCTGTACACCGGGAAGCCCACGATCCTGGGCTGGGTGGTGATGCTGGCCCCGCTCGGCCTGGTCTTCCTCATGGGCGGCATGGTGGAACGCCTCAGCAGCGCCACGCTCCTGGCCGTGTTCATCGCCTACAGCGCCCTCACCGGCATGAGCCTGTCCTACATCTTCGTGGTGTACGACCTCACGGCCATCATCCGCACCTTCTTCCTGACCGCGGGTGTCTTCGGCATCATGGCCATCGCGGGCTACACCACCAAGACCGACCTCACCAAGCTGGGCAACATCCTGTTCATCGGCCTCATCGGCATCCTGCTGGCCTCGCTGGTGAACATCTTCTGGCCCAACGGCACCATGAGCTGGCTGATCAGCGTCATCGGCGTCATCGTCTTCACCGGCCTCACCGCCTACGACATGCAGAAGATCAAGCGCATGGGCGAGGTGGTGGCCAGTGGCACGGAGACCGCCCAGAAAATGGCCCTCATGGGTGCGCTCAGCCTCTACCTGGACTTCATCAACCTCTTCCTGATGCTGCTGCGCCTGTTCGGCCGGCGCGATTGAAGCGACGAACCTGTCGATGGGACCGGTCGGCCTGGCTGAACGCCGAGTGCCCGACCACCAGCGACCGACAACCGACCCCACACGATCATGACCGCCTACGTGTTCCCCGGACAGGGCAGCCAGTTCCCCGGCATGGGCAAGGACCTGTACGATGCCGACAGCAATGCGCGCATCTGGTTCGAGCATGCCAACGACATCCTCGGCTTCAACCTCACCAACGTGATGTTCACGGGCAGCGAGGCCGACCTGAAGCAGACCAATGTGACGCAGCCCGCCATCTTCCTGCACAGCGTGGTGAAGGCCAAGGTGATGGGTGATGCGTTCCAGCCCGCCATGGTGGCCGGGCACAGCCTGGGCGAGTTCAGTGCACTGGTGGCCGCCGGCGCCATGGAGTTCAGCGATGGCCTGAAGCTGGTGGCCGCGCGTGCCAATGCGATGCAGAAGGCCTGCGAGCTGCAGCCGAGCACCATGGCCGCGATCCTGGGCCTGGAGGACGAGAAGGTGGAGGAGGTCTGCAAGACCATTCCCGGCGTGGTGGTGCCCGCCAACTACAACTGCCCCGGCCAGCTGGTGATCAGCGGTACGGTGGAGGCCGTGAACGCCGCCTGCGAGGCCCTGAAGGCCGCCGGTGCGAAGCGTGCGCTGGTGCTGCAGGTGGGTGGTGCCTTCCACAGCCCGCTGATGGAGCCCGCCCGTGTGGAGCTGGAGACCGCGATCGCCTTCACCCCGATCGTGAACCCGCGCTGCCCGGTGTACCAGAACGTGGATGCCCGTCCGCACACCGATCCGGCCCGCATCAAGGCCAACCTGATCGCGCAGCTCACCGCCCCCGTGCGCTGGACCCAAACGATGCAGCACATGCTCGCCGACGGGTGCACCAAGGTGGTGGAGGTGGGCCCCGGCAACGTGCTGCAGGGTCTGTTCAAGAAGGTGAGCAAGGAGTTGGTGACGAGCGCGGCGTAACAATTACACGCTTAGGGCGCTCCCTTGAACACCTCCTCATGAAGAGCTCTTGGCAAGTCGCTACCGCAGCGGAAGCCTTCGCTGCGGCGCAATTCGCTCGCTGTGGATGGGATGTATCTGTTCAATATGGAGCGAATCAGCCCGAGTACGACCTCGTTGCAGTGGACGGTGATCGGGTGCTTAAAGTCTCGGTGAAGGGCAGCAAGGATGGTAGTTGGGGGCTGACCCAGTCATACCTCAAGAATGCCGACTACCATAGTGCAATCGATTCTTGGCTCGCAGACCACACCAAGAAGACCGTCTTCTGCTTGGTCCAGTTCAAAGGAGTTCCAATATCCGAGCTTCCCCGAATGTACCTTGCCAAGCCTGTTGAGATAGCCAATTGGCTCAAGCAGGAAGCTGCGGGTAGAGGTGACACCATTCTTTATGAGCGGAAAGTTTGGACACATCGTGCTCAAGCTGCGGGAACCATCGATACGATACCAGAGGTTTGGCGCTTTACGGAGGATAGGCTCACAGAGCTCGCGACCATCTCCCTTTGAAGTTTTTGGTGTACTTCTGTGCCTCCCGTAGTGCCAAAGATGTGCCCGACCGCCTGCTAATCGAGTTGGCCCGCCAACACGGTTAAGGCCCCGGTACCTTCGCGGTCGATAATGGGCCACACCCCGCACAACGAAAGGCTGCTCCAGCACACCACCTACCCGGTCCTGATCGCCATCGCTTTCTCGCACCTGCTGAACGACACGGTGCAGGCGCTGGTGCCGGCGATCTACCCGCTGGTGAAGGCATCCTTCCAGCTCAGCTACGCACAGATCGGCCTCATCACGCTCACCTTCCAGCTCACCGCGTCCATCCTGCAACCCTTGGTGGGCCACTGGACGGACAAGCACCCCCGGCCCTTCGCGCTGGTGGGCGGCATGGGCTCCACGCTCATCGGCCTGGTGCTCCTCTCCCAGGCACACAGCTTTCCGATGATCCTGGGGTCGGTGGCCCTGGTGGGCGTGGGCTCGAGCATCTTCCACCCCGAGGCCTCGCGCATGGCCTACATGGCCTCCGGCGGCAAGCGCTCCCTGGCCCAATCCGTGTTCCAACTGGGGGGTAATGCCGGTTCCTCACTCGGACCCTTGCTGGCCGCGGCCGTGGTGGTGCCCTTCGGACAGGCCACCGTGGGCTGGTTCGTGGTGCTGCCGCTGATCGCCATGGTAGTGCTGTGGCGCGTGGGGCGCTGGTACCTGCGCATCCTGGCCATCCGCGAGCGCCGACCGGTCACCGGCTCCGGCCCGGTACGGTCCGCGCTCCCCCGCCGCAAGGTGGTGCTCATCATCGCCACGCTCCTGCTGCTCATCTTCTCCAAGCAGTTCTACGTGGCCAGCATGACGAGCTATTACACCTTCTACCTCATCGGCCGCTTCGGGCTCAGCGTGCAGGAGGCGCAGGTGCAGCTCTTCCTCTTCCTCTTCGCGGCCGCCATCGGCACCCTGCTCGGCGGCTTCCTGGGCGACCGCATCGGCTACAAGCGCATCGTATGGGCCTCGATCCTGGGTGCGGCGCCCTTCACCCTGGCCCTGCCCCATGCCGACCTCTTCTGGACCGGCGTGCTGGCCTTCCTGGCCGGCTTCATCCTGGCATCGGCCTTCTCGGCCATCCTGGTGTATGCCCAGCTGCTGATCCCTGGCCGGGTGGGGCTTGTGTCCGGCCTGTTCTTTGGCTTCGCGTTCGGCATGGCCGGACTGGGCAGCGCACTGCTCGGCCGTCTGGCCGATGCCACCGACATCGACACTGTGTTCCGGGTCTGCTCCTTCCTGCCGCTGCTGGGCCTGCTTTGCTGGTACCTGCCGGACCAGAAGCGCTTCGCCCCTTGATCAGAGCGTGCTGTTCAACAGCTTGCCGCTGCCGATCAGCTTGTGCAGGTAGGGCCGCGTGAGCGTGTTCTTAATGGCCTCGACGTGGTTCATGTTGTGGCAGTCGCTTCCCAACAGTTCGTAGTGGCCATCGTCGATCAACCGCTCGGCGATCTCCTTCGCCTTGGGACCGTAGGCCCCCGAGAGCGCGATGAAATTCAATTGGAAAAGCACGCCCCGCTCCTTCAACCGCTCGTACTTCGTATAGTCCCCATGCCAGAAGCCGTAGCGCTCCGGATGTGCGAGCACGGGCCGGTAGCCCTGCGTCTGCATCTGGAAGACCACCGGCAACAGGATCGATGGCTCGCTGATGAAGGGCAGTTCGAAGAGCAGCAGGTCCTTGCCGAAGGTGAGCACGGTACGGTCCAGCACCTTGCGCTCCAGCTCATGGTCCAGGTAGTATTCTGCAGCGGCATCCACCGTGATGTCGAGCCCCACGCGCTGCACCTCACGGCGCAGCTTCTCCAGCCCACCGAGGATGATCTCCGGGGTGTTCTTGTAGCCATCGGCCATGTTGTGCGGCGTGGTGATCACCTTGCGGTAGCCCAGCTCGCGCATGGCCGTGAGCAGTTCGATGCTCTGCTCCAGCGTTTGTGCGCCGTCGTCGATGCCCGGGATGAAGTGCGAATGCACATCGCAGCCCAGCACGGAGAGGTCCGCCGGACCTACGGCGGCTTCCCGCTTCCCGAAGAGGCTGTCGAAGAGACCCATCAGTGTTGCGCGTAATGTGCCTGGTAGTACTGCTGGTAGGCGCCGCTGGTCACATGGTCCAGCCATTCGGTGTTGGCGAGGTACCAGTCCACGGTGCGCTCCAGGCCCACCTCGAAGGTGATGCTCGGCCTCCACCCCAGTTCACGCTCGATCTTGGAGGCGTCGATCGCGTAGCGCAGGTCGTGCCCGGCACGGTCGGTGACATAGGTGATCAGCTTCGCGCTCTCCCCTTCGGCACGGCCCAGCTTGCGGTCCATGATGGCGCAGAGCAGGTGCACCAGGTCGATGTTCTTCCACTCGTTATGGCCGCCGATGTTGTAGGTCTCGCCATTCACACCGGTGTGGAAGATGGTGTCGATGGCGGCGGCATGGTCCTCCACCCACAGCCAGTCGCGCACGTTCTCGCCCTTGCCGTACACGGGCAGCGGCTTGTTGTTGCGGATGTTGTTGATCATGAGCGGGATCAACTTCTCCGGGAAGTGGTGGCTGCCGTAGTTGTTGCTGCAGTTGCTCACCACGAAGGGCAGCTTGTAGGTGTTGCCGTAGGCCCGCACGAAGTGGTCGCTACTGGCCTTGCTGGCGCTGTAGGGGCTTTGCGGATCGTAGGGCGTCTCCTCGGTGAAGAAGCCGCCATCGTGCAGGGATCCGTACACCTCGTCGGTGCTCACGTGGTAGAAGCGCTTACCGTCATAGGCACCCTTCCAAGCCTCCTTGGCGGCGTTCAGCAACGTGACGGTGCCGAACACATTGGTGCGCACAAAGGCCAGCGGATCGGTGATGCTGCGGTCCACATGGCTCTCGGCCGCGAGGTGGATCACCCCGTCGATCGCGAAGTCCTTGAACACCTTCGCCACCGCGTCGGCATTGCAGATATCGGCCTTCACGAAGGTGTAGTTCGGAGCGTTCTCGATGTCGCGCAGGTTCTCCAGGTTACCCGCATAGGTGAGCGCATCCAGGTTGATGATGCGGTACTGTGGGTACGTGGTGACGAAGCGGCGCACCACATGACTGCCGATGAACCCGGCACCGCCGGTGATGAGGAGGTTGCGTTGCACGCTCACAGGCTCCAGTAGGTAAGGTCCTTGATCTTCTTGCGGAACACACCCTTCAGGTCCACCAGCACGCCCTTGGGCTTCAGCATGCCCTTGAACCAGGCCTCGTCCTTGCCGGCGTACTCGGCGTGGTTCACGGCCACGATGATGGCATCATAGGGGCCCTTCATCTCCTTCACCAGCTCATAGCCGTACTCGTGCTTCACCTCCTCGCTGTCGGCGTGCGGGTCGGTCACGTCCACGTGGCAGCTGAAGCTCTTCAGCTCGTTCACCACGTCGGCCACCTTGCTGTTGCGGATGTCGGTGACGTTCTCCTTGAAGGTGGCGCCCATCACCAGCACGCGTGCATCAGCGGGGTTGGTGCCAGCGGCGATGATCTTCTTCACCGTCTGCTTGGCCGTGTAGCCGCCCATGCTGTCGTTCACATAGCGGCCGGCATCGATGATCTGCGCATGGTAGCCCAGCTCCTTCGCCTTGTACACGAGGTAGTAGGGATCGACGCCGATGCAGTGGCCGCCCACCAGGCCCGGCTGGAACTTGAGGAAGTTCCACTTGGTGCCCGCGGCCTCCAGCACGTCGTAGGTGTTGATGCCCATCCGGTTGAAGATGATCGAGAGCTCGTTGATCAGGGCGATGTTCACGTCGCGCTGCGTGTTCTCGATGATCTTGGCCGCCTCTGCCACCTTGATGCTACTGGCGCGGTGCACGCCGGCCTTCACCACCAGTTCGTACACCTTGGCGATGGTCTCGGCGCTCTCGGCATCACAGCCACTGCTCACCTTGATGATGCGCTCCAGCGTGTGCTCCTTGTCGCCGGGATTGATCCGCTCGGGGCTGTAGCCCACCTTGAAATCCTCCACGAACCGGAGGTTGCTGAGGCGCTCCAGCAGGGGCACGCAATCCTCCTCGGTGCAGCCGGGGTAGACGGTGCTCTCGTACACCACGTGGTCGCCCTTCTTCAGCACCTGGCCCACGGTGCGCGTGGCACCGAGCAGCGGTCCCAGATCGGGGATGTTCTGGCTGTCGATCGGCGTGGGCACGGCCACGATGAAGAACTCCACGTCCTTCAGGTCGTTGAGGTCGGCCGTGAAGTGGATGTCGCACCCGGCGAACTCCTCGGGGGCCAGCTCGTTGCTCGGGTCCTCGCTCCGACGCATCATGGCCACGCGCTTCTCGTTGATGTCGAAGCCCACGACCTTCAGCTTCCGGGCAAAGGCCAATGCGATGGGCAGGCCAACATAGCCGAGGCCGATCACGGCCAGCTTGGCCTCCTTGCGCACGAGGCGGTCATACAGACTGTTGCTCATCCCTTTTCTCGTAGATGCGTTCAATGATCTCCACCACCTTGAGGCCCTCCAGGGCATTGGTGGTCATGGTGTTCCGTCCCTTCAGGGTGTCCACCACGTTGTCGATGATGTACCCGTGGTTGTTGGCGCTGCCCTTGTAGGCCCCATAGTCGTTGGCGGGGTTCGTGGGCGCCAGATCGGGCATCGTGTAGCCCTGGATGTGGCAGTGCTCCACCTTGTCCATGTACTGCCCGCCGATCTTCACGCTGCCCTTGCTGCCGATCACCGTGAGGCTGCTCTCCAGGTTCTTGTCCCACACGGCGGTGCTGTAGTTGAGACAGCCCATGCCGCCGTTGAGGAAGCGGAAGGTCACCAGACCGCTGTCCTCGAAGGCGGTGAGGTCCTGGTGGTTGAAGTCGGCGAAGCGGCCACGGATGTCGGTGATGTCGCCGAAGAGCCAGTACAGGATGTCGATGAAGTGGCTGAACTGGGTGAAGAGCGTGCCGCCGTCCAGGTCGGCCGTGCCCTTCCAGCTGCCGGGCTTGTAGTAACGCTCATCACGGTTCCAATAGCAGTTCACCTGCACCAGGTGGATGTCGCCGAGCAGGCCCTGGTCCACCACGCCCTTGATCCACTGGCTGGGCGGGCTGTAGCGGTTCTGCATCACCCCGAACACGGTGCGGTGCACCTGCAGGGCCTTGTAGAGCACGGCCTCGCAGCTGGCCTTGGTGAGGGCCATGGGTTTCTCGCACACCACATGCTTGCGCGCCTCCAGGGCCTTGATGCTCTGCGGGGCGTGCAGGCCGTTGGGCGTGCAGATGTTCACCACGTCGATGCCGGGCACAGCGGCCAGCATGGCGTCCATGTCGGGGAACACGGGAACGCCCATGGCGCCCACACCGGTCTCCTCGGCTGGACGCACATCGCACAGGGCCACGAGCTCGCACTCGGGGTGCCGGGCGATCATCTCGGCGTGACGCTTGCCGATGTGGCCGCAGCCGACCACGGCGAACTTGATCTTTTGATCAACAGGTAGGGCCATGTTCAGGCAGTACGGGTCACTTTACCGTTCTTCAAGGCGTAGCGCTGGCCGCTCTCCGGGCAGGTGGCCTCACCGTTCATATCGAACTTCAGCTTGTGGCCGTACTCGCTCATCCAGCCCGTCTGGCGAGCGGGATTGCCCACCACCAGCGCGTAAGCGGGTACTTCCTTCGTCACCACCGCACCGGCGCCGATGAAGGCGAACTCGCCGATGTCGTGCCCACAGACGATGGTGGCGTTGGCGCCAATGCTGGCCCCCCGCCCCACCCGCGTCCGCAGGTACTGATCGCGGCGGGCCACAGCGCTGCGCGGGTTGATCACGTTGGTGAACACCATGCTGGGGCCCAGGAACACGTCGTCGCCGCATTCCACGCCGGTGTAGATGCTCACGTTGTTCTGCACCTTCACGTTGCGGCCCAGCTTCACGCCGGGGCTCACCACCACGTTCTGGCCGATGTTGCAGCCCTCCCCGATCTCGCAGCCCGGCATGATGTGCGAAAAGTGCCAGATGCGGGTGCCGGCACCGATGGTCGCTCCTTCGTCGATGACGGCGGTGGGGTGGGCGGAAAAGCTCATGCGCTCATGTGGTCATGCGCCCATGTGCTCATGGACCCATGCCGGTAGGGCTGCGAAGGTACCGAAGGGGGGCGTATCTTGTCGGAGCAGCGTTCCGGAGCGGATACGACGTCCTTTGGCCAATTCACCGCATCATGCGCCTAATAGCGACGTTCATTGCCATTGCCGCAGTCCTTCGGGTCGACGGTCAGGCCCCGATCCGCTTCGATGAGCCAACGAACCAATGGTATGTGGCTGATACCTACCCTCAAGGCAGCATCGACAACCCGAACTTCATCCGGACGACCACACTTCACTACTTCCTAAGCGGCGATTCGCTCATCGCGGGTAATTCGTGGGGCAAGATGTTCGCCCAAGGGACGACCGAGCCATCAACACCCCAAGAGTTCCAAGGTTTGGTGAGACAGGAAGGCGGTGTTGTGCTGTTCTTGGACGACCAGGGGAACCTCGACACACTTTACGACTTCAGGCTGGCCGTGGGCGATAGCGTGCGCTATACATCCCCCATCTATGACACTTATCTACCACTCGTGGCGGTTGACAGCACCCTCATCCAGGGCACCTACCACAAGGTTCTCCGGTTCGGGGAGTATCCGCTTACGCTGGAGGACCTGCTCTCCGATACCTGGATCGAGGGCATCGGCAGTATCCACGGCCCGCTGGCGCCCCGTCTGCCGAATACCTTGGGGTACAATTACGGCATCCCGGATTCCACCCGCACCACCTGTTTCCTTCAGGATGAACAGGTACTATGGACCCACCCCGGGTACCCGGAGTGCGTGGTGAATATTCTCTTGGACCTTCCTGAGCACCTGACCGGACCCGCGTTCA
>CAUJFM010000117.1 GCA_963169595.1 Bacteroidota bacterium
CGCTGCGCATGCCGTTGAAGTAGGCGAACGGAAGCGCCCCGAGGAAGACGAGCCGAGCCATGGGCACGTACTGTTCACCTGTTGGACCCAAGTAGATGTCCAGGGCCAATTCGGCCAGCACCTCGAAGCCCAGCATGAGGGCGACCGAGGCGAGGAAGATGATCCGCGACATCCCCCGTATCCGTTGGGCCAGTCCGGCATGGTCGCCAGCAGCGAGCTGGGCCGAGGCCGCGGGCAGAAGCAACAGGGCCACGGGTGAGAACACCGCTGCCGCAATGTTGAGCAGGGTGGCGCCGAAACCGACCTCGCCGCTGATGCTCAGCCCGTGTGTGCGAAGCGCCACATAGCCCGGCACGGTGAGCAGTGCACCCAGGGCCACATCGCCGGGCACACGAGGGAGTCCGTAGCGGAGCAGCTCCGCACCTTCCCGGCGGAAGCCACCTTCCGTATCGCCGAAGATGCCGGGCAGCACCGAGAGCAAGGCGGACAAGGCCCAGGCCGCACCGGTGCTCCACAGCACCAGGCTCATGTCATCGAAGAGCACGAAGGCCGCACAGGGGGCCAGTGCCAGCACGGTGATCTGCAGTCCGTTGGCGATCACGGTGGCCCCGCGTCCGCGCAGGTAGCCGTAGGCCACGCCGTGCAACGCGATGCCCAGCGTCATCAGGCCGAGCGGGGCCACCAAGGAGGCCTTGTCGTAGGAACCGAACAGGGTCCAGGCCAGCGGCCGGGCGAACAGGGCGCAAAGGCCCCACAGCCCTAGTCCCAGCGGAAGCACCCAGGCGAGGGCGCCGCGCAGGTAGCGCCGGGCCACGGGTCCACTGGTGCTCATGGCGGTGTACCGGGTGAGGCCCACCATGGCGCCCAGCAGCACCATGGGGAACAGGAAGGCCACCGTGCGCCTCACGATCACATAGAGGTCCAGGTCCTCCTTGCTCTGCAGCGCGGCCAGGCGGAAGGTGAGCACCATGCCCAGCAGGGCCAGCGCTTCGGTGAGGTAGGTGAGCACGCCGTCCCGCCCCTGGGGGGAACGCATCATGCTGAGGAACCTGCGCACCATGGCCGCGAAAGTACCCGGTCGGGCCCGACCGTTGCTCCGGGCCTTGGGCCGTTCATCCGGATCGCGCCTCGCGGCGAGAACCAGCCGTCTATCTTCGGCTGCGAACAATGGAACCAACGACCATGACCTTCTTCGAGTGGCACTGGTGGGCGGCCCTGGCCATCCTCCTCTTCATCGCCGAGATCTTCGTTCCCGGCTTCTTCCTGCTCTGCCTGGGCATCGGCTGCATCGGTGGCAGCCTGGTGGCGGCCATCGGATTGGGTGAAAGTGCCCAGTTGATCGCCTTCAGCGCCTTTTCGTTGCTGGCCTTCTTCACCATCCGTCCGTTGCTGATGAAGCGGATGTGGAAGGCCCCGGATGTGCGGACCAACGTGGACGCCCTGGTGGGCCAACGCGGCAAGGTGACCCAGGAGTTCGATCCCGCCCTGCGTTTGGGTCGTGTGGCCGCTGCCGGTGATGACTGGCGCGCCGAGTGCATCAACGACACCGCCCTCCGCATCGGCGACCTCATCGAAGTGGTGCGCGTGGAGAGCAATACCCTCATCGTGAAACCCGTCGACCGGAATTGATCCCGGTCCCCAACCTCCCCATCCCCAATCCCTCCCTACCCCATGACCGCAGGAACCATCGTACTCCTTCTTCTGGCCTTCTTCGTGGTGTTCATCATCGCGAAGGGCGTGCGCATCGTGCAACAAAGTGAAGCCATGGTGATCGAACGCCTGGGCCGCTATCGCACCACGCTGACCGCCGGCTTCAACGTCATCATCCCCATCTTCGACAAGCCCCGTGAGATCGTGTTCCGCTTCACGCGTGACCTGCCCGATGGCAACAAGTACGTGCAGTTCGTGAAGAAGGAGCGCATCGACCTCCGCGAGACCGTCTATGATTTCCCGCGCCAGAACGTGATCACGAAGGACAACGTGATGACCGAGATCAACGCGCTGCTCTACTTCCAGGTGATGGACCCGGTGAAGGCGATGTACGAGATCGAGAACCTTCCGCTGGCCATCGAGAAGCTCACGCAGACCACCCTGCGTAACGTGATCGGCGAACTGGACCTGGACGAGACCCTCACCAGCCGTGACACCATCAACATGAAGCTGCGCACCATCCTCGATGAGGCCAGCAACAAGTGGGGTGTGAAGGTGAACCGCGTGGAACTGCAGGACATCAACCCGCCGCGTGACATCCGCGAGGCCATGGAGAAGCAGATGCGCGCCGAGCGTGACAAGCGCGCCCAGATCATCGATGCGGAGGGCAGCAAGCGTGCCGCCATCCTGCAGGCCGAAGGTGTGCGTGATGCCGCAGTGAGCCAAGCCGAGGGTGAGAAGGCGGCCCAGATCCTGCGCGCCGAGGGTGAGGCCCAGAGCCGTATCCGCATCGCTCAGGGCGAGGCCGAGGCCATCAAGCTCGTCACCGCCGCCATCCAGGGCAGCAAGGCCGATCCGGCCAACTACCTCATCGCCATGAAGTACATCCAGGCCCTGGAGCAGATGGTGGCCGATGGCCAGGGCAACCGCACGGTGTTCATGCCCTACGAGGCCACCGGTGTGCTCAGCAGCTTGGGCGGCATCCGCGAGATGCTCGATGCGACCAAGGGCAAGGCCTGATCCCCGATCCACCCGTGATGAGCGCCCCGGTCCCGCCAAGGACCGGGGCGCTCTCCTGTTCTTCCGGCCTTTCCCCCTATCTTTGCACCGCTCCTTTCCACAGGAGCAGCCCCGAGCGCCCAGCTCCAAGACCCTTCCTGGGAAGGAACGAGGTCCCACCGATGTCCAGGCGCCATCCCCAGCGGATCATTGCACGCCGGACCAGTTGAGGGGCTCCAGAACAACACCTGAACGGGTGTGCTCCAAGGTCAATGGCTTGGGTGCATCCACACATACCGCACCGGTACCAAGGTGCACGCATACCATGGAACGTACCACGTTCAACGACCTCGGGCTGATCGAGCCCATCCTCAAGGCCCTTCAGGAAGAAGGCTACACCCATCCCACCCCCATCCAGGCCCAGGCGATCCCGCACCTGATCAAGGGACGCGACCTGCTGGGTTGCGCACAGACCGGCACCGGCAAGACGGCCGCCTTCGCCATCCCCATCCTGCAGGAAATGCACGAGCGCGGCATCGGCGCACAGGGCGGCAAGCGCCCCATCAAGGTGCTCATCCTCACCCCCACCCGCGAGCTGGCCATCCAGATCGGCGAGAGCTTCGCCGCCTACGGCCGCCACCTGAAACTGCGGCACACCGTGATCTTCGGCGGTGTGGGCCAGAAGCCGCAGACCGACGCGCTGCAACGCGGCGTGGACACCGTCATCGCCACCCCGGGCCGCCTGCTCGACCTCATGGGCCAGGGCTATGTGCACCTGAACGACCTTGACATCTTCGTGCTGGACGAGGCCGACCGCATGCTCGACATGGGCTTCATCCATGACGTGAAGAAGGTGATCGCCAAGCTGCCGCAGAAGCGCCAGACGCTCTTCTTCAGCGCCACCATGCCGCCCGAGATCGCCAAGCTGGCCAACAGCATCCTTACCGAGCCGGTGAAGGTGGAAGTGGCGCCGGTGAGCAGCACGGCCGATACCATCGATCAGCACATGTTCTTCGTGGACCGCACGGACAAGAACAAGCTGCTGCTGCACCTGCTGCAGGGTGATGCCATCCGCGAGGCCCTCATCTTCACCCGCACCAAGCACGGCGCCAACAAGGTGGCCAAGGTGCTCACCCAGGCCGGCATCGGTGCCGAGGCGATCCACGGCAACAAGAGCCAGACGGCCCGCCAGAACGCGCTGAAGAACTTCAAGGAAGGCAAGATCCGCGCGCTGGTCGCCACCGATATCGCCGCACGTGGCATCGACATTGACGGCCTCACGCACGTGATCAACTTCGATATTCCGAACATCCCCGAGACCTACGTGCACCGCATCGGCCGCACGGGTCGTGCCGGCGCATCGGGCAAGGCCCTCAGCTTCTGCGATCACGAGGAGAAGGCCTTCCTGCGCGACATCACCCGTCTCATCAAGCGCGACATCCCGGTCGTCACCGATCATCCGTACGTGATGGTGGGCGGTCCGAAGAAGGCCGAACCCGAGGTGCGCGAACCCCGCCAGCCGCGCGGACCCGGTCGTGGCCAGCGCCCGCAACGCAACGAGCAACCGCGTGAGCAGCGTTCACAAGGCCAGCAACGCGAGCAGCGTCCCCGTCAGGAGGAGCGCCGCTCGGCAGCACCCGCCGGAGCTCCCCAAGGCGAAGGACGTTCACGGTCGAACCGCCGCAAGCGCAGCCGCAGACCGGGTCAGGGATCCGGTGAGGGCCGCACGAGCACGGGCCAGGAACAGCGTCAGGCACCGCGCCCGGCACAGGCCACCGATCGTGGCCAGCAGCCCCGCCAGCCCCGCGAAGGACGTCCCGCCCAGCAGCGCCCCGGCAGCCCGGACTACGCGAAGATGACCCAGGAGCTGTTCGCCGATGCGGAACGCGAAAAGGCGATATCCAAGGACAAGGAGAAGCCGTCCAAGTCGCTGCTCGGCCGCCTTTTCGGCCGGTAGACCTAAGACCACTGAACGAAGAAAGCCGGGATATTCCCGGCTTTCTTCATTTGGTCCTGTACGAAGGTCAGGCCCGTTGGGCCACCTGTTCCGGCACCACCTTGCCGAACTGGCCGCTCGCCTTCAATTCCTCCTGCAACTGTTGGCTGGTCTTGCTGCTGCCATCATGGCTCCAGCCCGGAGGGCCGAAGATGTACATCAGCTTGGCCTTGAGCGTCGGTGCCCGCTTCACATCACGCCAGATCTCCTGGAACTCGAACAGGTTGTGGGTGATGGGGTTGTTGGTCCCCGGGTCGTGGCTGATGCCGAACTTGGGCACAATGCCCTTGATCGGTTCCTGCCAGGTGCCGTACATGCGGTCCCAGAAGGTGAAAATGCCACCGTGGTTCCGGTCCAGGTACTCCGTGTTGCAGCTGTGGTGCACCACATGCACGTGGCTGGAATTGAAGATGTTCTCCAGCCAGCCATAGGAGGGCACCAACTGTGAGTGCAACGTGAACTGGTAGAACGCGTTGATGATGAGGCACGTGGCGATCATGATCGGTTCGAACCCGAGCAGCGGCATCCACAACCAGTAGATCGGCTTCACCAGGGTGATGAACCAACCATTGCGGATGCTGATGGTCAGGTTGTACATCTTTCCGCTGTGGTGCGGGAGGTGGGCCGCCCAAAGCAAGCGTACGTTGTGGGCCAGCCGGTGATGCCAGTAGAAGTTATGGTCGTCGGCGATGGCGCAGATGAGCCATACATACCAGGCGAAACCCAGGCTGGAGTAGCCCAGGTAATGCTCGCGGAAAGGTTCGGCCCAGGCGAACAGGAACATGTAGAGCGTGATCTCGAACACGTTGGTCACCACACGGATGATGGTGGCACCAACGCCGATGACGAAACCGGAGAAGCTCTCCTTCAGGTCGAACAGGTGCTTGGCGTTCAGGTACTCCAGGACGATGAGCACCAGGAATACCGGGTAGACGTACTTGATACCAATGCCTTCAATGGCCAGCTCTGGCAATTGGGCCTTCATATCGAGCCAGGCTTGGATGGGGTTGAAGCTCATTCGGATGGAAGCGGTTGGACGGGATGTGAGCCGCGAAAATACCCACTGCGGCGCAAGCCTCGTGGAACCTTCCGAGCTGACCATCTTTGTGGCATGGTCCGAGCGCTTGTTCTTCCCCTCCTGCTTTCCAGCACGGCCGTATGGGCCCAGCCCGTCATCAACGGCCCCATGCCTGGCCACAGCGACCTGCTCGAGGCCACCATCTGGATGCAATGCAAGGAGCCCTGCAACGCACTGATCGAGTATTGGGCCATTGACCGGCCGGACAGCATCCTTCGCACCCCCGAGCAGCACTCCGATCCCGCCAAGGCCAACGCCATGGACTTCGTGATGGCGCCGGTGGTGCCGGGGACCACCTACGGCTACCGACCCGTGGTGAACGGCAAGGCGGTGGACCTGGGCCAGCCCCTCACCTTCCGTACCCAGCCCCTCTGGCGTCACCGCACCGAACCGCCGGCTTTCACCCTCGCCCTGGGCAGCTGCACCTACATCAACGAACCGGCCTACGATCGCCCGGGCAAGCCCTATGGCGGCGACCTGGGCATTTTTAACGCCATCGCCGACCAGAAGCCCGACCTCATGCTCTGGCTGGGGGATAACATTTACCTGCGTGAGCCGGATTGGGGCAGCCGCAGTGGTTTCCTGCACCGCTACACGCACACCCGGTCCGCGCCCGAGCTCCAGCGCCTGCTCCGGAGCACTCATCACTATGCCATCTGGGACGACCACGACTTCGGTCCCAACGATGCCGATGGCAGCTTCGTGAACGGTCCGGTGGCTCGGGAAATGTTCGACCTGTTCTGGCCGAACCCCACCTGCGGGGTGCCCGGTGTGCCGGGTATCACCACCCAGGTGAACCACCTCGATGTGGACCTCTTTCTCCTGGACAATCGGTCGTTCCGCGTGCCGGGTGAGGTGCGCACCGATAGCGCGGCCATGCTGGGTGGGGCCCAGCTGGACTGGCTGATCCGTGCCCTGAAGGCCAGCCGTGCTCCGTTCAAGCTGGTGGCCGTGGGCAGCCAGGTGCTCAACCCCGCCGCCGTGTTCGAGAACTACGCCACCATGGCCAGCGAGCGCGATGAACTGTTGCGCCGCATCGAGGTGGAAGGCATCCGCGGCGTGGTCTTCCTCACCGGTGATCGGCACTTCACCGAGCTGAGCGTGATGGAACTGAAGGATGGCCGCAAGCTCTACGACCTCACCGTTTCACCGCTGACCAGCGGGGCCTATTCCCCCAAGGAGGAGAACGCCCTGCGGGTGGGAGGCACGCTGGTGGAACAGCGCAATTTCGCCACCCTCTCCTTTTCCGGTCCCCTGAAGGAGCGCGTCATGACCATCCGGTGCTTCGATGCCACGGGGAAGCTGTTGTGGGAGCGGGAGATCGCTCGGGAGAAGAACCCGAAATGACCGGCGCTCAGCCGTGAAAGCGGCCCTTGTGCACCAGCTCGGACAGCGGTTTGCGCGCTGACCGCACCAGTTCACGGGCGCGAAGGTCCTCCGGCAGTTGGTCGGGGTCGCCGGGGAAGCCCAGCACCGTGACGCAGACGATATCAAGGGTCTCAGGGATCTGGAAAGCCTGGCGGGTGGCCTCCGCATTGAAGCCACCGAGCAGGTGAAGGCCCATGCCCAGTTCCGTGGCCTGTGCCGTGAACTGTCCCAGAGCCAGACCCAGGTCATGACGGGCATGGTGGTTGGGCTGGCCGTTGCGCGATAGGTCGCGCATCACCATGTTCACGATCAGCACCGGGGCCTTGTCGGCCCAGCTGGCGTTCTTGGGGGATAGGCATGACAACAGGGCCCCGTGCCCCTCGCCTCCCTTCCGCACCACCAGGAAACGCCAGGGCTGCTCGTTCATGCTGCTGGGCGCCCAGCGCGCTGCCTCGAACAGCAGGTCCAGCTCCTCATCCGTCACCTCCCGGTCGCTGAAGGCCCGCGGGCTGAAGCGCTCGTTGATGGCGGGCAGAATGTCCTGCGTGCTGCGCCTGGTCCGAAGTGTGGTCTTCATCATGGTCGGTGGTCGCCTGTTCCGGTGCGCAGGTGGAACACACCATGCCGGGTAAAGTTCATCCCCGCATGCGGTCCAGGCTCTCGTTCAGCTGGGCCGCATCCGCTGCGGTCAACCGGTCCATCAGATCGCGCATGTCGGCCTTGTTCAGCTCGTCGATGGTGGCCAGCAGCTCCAAGCCCTTGGGGCTGATCCGGACGTACACCACGCGCCGGTCCTCCTCGCACCGCTCGCGCGCCACCAGTCCCTTGGCGATGAGCTTGTCCGTGAGGCGGGTGGCGTTCGGTGCCCGGTCGATCATGCGCTCCTTCACGCTGTGCATGTTCATCCGGTCCTTGGCTCCCCGCAGGATGCGCAGGATGTTGTACTGCTGCGGGCTGATGCCGAAGGGCTTGAACAGCGCGACCTGCCGGCTGCGGAACCAATTCGCGGTGAACAGCACATTGAGCAGGGCCTTGTGTTGTTCGCTCTCGAAGCGGCTCCGCAGTTCCTTGTCGATCCCTGGCATGCCGCAAAGGTAAGCCGGTATTATTTTCCATGGAAGATGAGATGGTGGACCGATCGCGCTTCGACCTCTCCTACTTTCGCACCATGCGGAAGTCATCTGTACTGGGCCTGCTGGCCCTGAGCACCTCACTTCTCTTCTCCTGCAACGGCGGCAGCGACGCACCGGAAGGCCAGCCAGCCCCTGCCGGTCCGGCGGCCACCACGCCCGCCCCTGCCCCGGATGCCTGGGCCGAGCGCGACCGTTGGCAGCAGCCTCAGCAGCTCATCGAGATGATGGGCGGTACGCTGCTCAACATCACCGTGGTGGACCTGTTCGCGGACGATGGCTACTTCACGGTGAAGCTGCTGGATGCCGGGGCGGACGTGATCGCCGTGGTGAACGAACCCGCCAAGGCCGAGCGACTGGAGGCGCTGAAGAAGGAGCGCGGGATCCCCGACGACAGGCTCCGCATCCGCCTGGTACCGGTCGGCGATCCGGGACTGGCCCCGGAGGAGGCAGATATGGCCCTGATCACCCACCGCTATCGGAGCATCGGCGACAAGGAGGGCTACTTCAAGCTGCTGCGCCGGGGTCTTCGCTATCCCAAGCTGCTGTTCATGCTGGAATGGCCCCAGAAGACCACGGCCATGGGACCGCCCGCATCGGAGCGGCTCGCCCCGGAGTACGTGATGGAATCGCTGGGGAACGTGGGGTTCACCGACGTGAGCTTTAACGCCGCCGTGATCCCCGAGCAGGTCATCTACGTGGCCCACGACCCCATGGACGACATGTCCGGTGACGGCAGCGAGGTGCAGCTGTGAACCGGTCGCGGATCAGCCCCGCTTGACCTGCTTCTCCAATTCCTCGGCGGTCAGTTGCACGCCCTTGTAGGAGAAGAACAGGTTCGCCCAGATGATCTTGGACAGGGCGTACATCCACGGTCCCAAGGTGAACAGACCGGTCAGGCTCAGCGTGGCAAGGAGCCAGAGCGGCGCTTCGGCATAGAGGACCTGGGTGGCCACATAGATGGTCACGAACAACGCCACGGCAAGGGCATACGCCACGTACATCCCGCCGTAGTAGAAGCCCGGCTCTGGCGTGTACTTGCGATGGCAGACCGGGCAATGGTCCAACAGGTCGCCTGCCTTGGACAAGTTGTAAGGGTTGTTGTCCACGAAGAACTGCCCCTCTTGGCAATGCGGACAGGTCTTGTGGATGATGCTGTAGGCCTTGGTGCCTTTCTTGAACATGGCACAAAGGTACCTCGACCGATCCGGATCACGTGGTGATGAAGGTCACCGCCCCTGGGGCTTCAGCTTGTTCGCGAACACCTTGCGAAACTTCTCGAGCTTGGGGCGGATGACCATCTGGCAATAGCCCTGTTCCCCGTTCTCGGCGTAGTAGTTCTGGTGATAGTCCTCGGCAACGTAGAAGGTGGTCGCCGGAGTGATCTCCGTGACGATGGGGCCGCGGAACGCTCCGCTCCGGTCCAGTTCGGCCTTGTAATGCTCGGCCCGCTGGCGTTGCAGGTCGTTGTGGTAGAACACCGCTGAACGGTACTGCGTGCCCACGTCGGCGCCCTGGCGGTTCAAGGTGGTGGGGTCATGGGTCTGCCAGAACACCTCCAGGATCTCGTCCACGCTCACCACCGCCGGGTCGAACACGACCTGCGCCACCTCGGCATGCCCGGTCGTGCCGGCACAGACCTCCTTGTAGGACGGGTTCTTCACATGGCCGCCCATGTATCCGGAGGTCACCGAGACCACCCCGTTCAATTCCTGGAAAACAGCCTCCACGCACCAGAAGCATCCGGCGCCGAGCGTAATGGTATCCATGTTGGCAAGGTTGATCACCGCGGTTCCTGCTGGCGTGTCCGAGGATGCCCTTTCAGCTGCCGGCTGGCCCGAGCAGGAGATCGCGAGCAGACCGGTGAGGCAGGTGGCGAAGGTCGGTGAAGTGCAGGAACGCATGGGCCTATCAGAACAGGAGGTACACCGGAAATGTTCAACGGGCCGCCGCTGCGGTGTGGAGCAGTTCCCGTCCGATGCGTTCAACGACGCCCACCACCAGTGCATTGCCCATGAAGAAGGCCCGCCACGTATCGCTCACGCCGGCGGTGTGGTCGTCCGGGAACATGTTCAGGCGCTCCAGCTCCACAGGGGTCAGCCGACGGTAGCGTCCATCCTCCGTGGCCACCACATGCTTGAAGCGGGAGGCGCCGCGTCCACCCTCCCCGGTGATGATGGTGCGTGCCGGGCGGTCCTGGGGGTCGGGGAAGGCCATCGCCCCTTCGGAATAGGCGTATTGATGTCCGGAAGACCGGTCGGTCCGTGATTCTTTCTTGGCCCCTTTCAGGTAGCGCCATTGTTTGAGCTCCGCGCGCTTGATGAAGAAGTCCTCAGGCACCTCCTTGGCGGGCAGCAGCACGTCGCCCAAGGTGGTGGCCGGGCCGTGGTGGTCGGCTTCGGTGCGCAGGGTCGTCACCCGGCCGTTCACCATCAGTCCGGTGTTCAGGAACGGTGTCGGTCCCCCACCCACTCCGAAGGTGGAGGAGAGCGTGGAGAGCTCCTTGGCGATGGAGAACCCCGAGGTGGATCTGATCGCGCGGCAAGGGAGGGCCCGTGCCATCGTTCCGCTCTCGGTGAGCCACTCCACCTGGTCGCCGTCCAGGATCTTCCCGTAGGCGTTGGTCGAGCGGTGATAGCCCAGCAGGAAGACGCGGCGCCTCCGTTGGGGCATGCCGTAGTCGGCGGCGTTCACCACCCGCCATTCCACCGCATAGCCCAGTTGGTCCAGGGAACGCAGCATCACGGCCAGGTCCCGGCCTCGTTGCTTCACTGGTGAGCTCAGCAACCGGTCCACGTTCTCCAGAAAGAGGTAGGGCGGCGGGGTGGCGCTTTCCTGGATGATCCGATGGATCTGCCACCACAACACCCCTTTCTTGCCGACCAACCCCTTGGAGTTGCGCAACGTGCTGGCCACGGAATAATCCTGACACGGGAAGCCACCCACCAGCAGGTCATGGGCGGGGATCTGGGAGGCGGGGACCGTGGCAATGTCCGCGTTCAGGTGGTGTTCCCCCCCGAACCGGGCCACATAGATGTCCGAGGCATGCTGACGCCGCTTGCCGGGCTCCCACTGGTTGCTGAACACCACCTCAAAGGCGCCGTCCTTGCCGGAGGCCCGCTCCAAGCCCAGGCGGAAACCACCAACACCGGCGAACAGCTCGGCCACGCGGAGGGTCCCGGTCGGTCGGGCCTTTGTCCTTTTCATCACGGCGGGCCGAACATAGTGCGGCGGCCGGGCTCACATTCAGAACCGATTGACGGGTGCATCAACCTTCGCGTGTGGACAGACCACTTCGTGGAAATGGAAAAGGACGGTCGCTGCCGTCCTTTTCATCGAGCGGGAGACGGGATTCGAACCCGCGACATTCAGCTTGGGAAGCTGATGCTCTACCAACTGAGCTACTCCCGCCTGTTCTTCGGTGAGCGCTCCAACTGGCATTCCACCGTTCGGCGTAGGACCAGTTGGGGACATTCCACCAACCACTGAACAGGTAACCTGAACAGCGGGGCAAAAGTATGCGAGGGACCGTTCCAACAAACGGAGGCCGGTCCCGTCCTTAACCTATATTTGAATAAGACTTAACACCAACAGGGCATCGTGCCGCCGACCTTTGCGGCACTTAACACGGGAACCGAATGAGCGGAGCGTTGGCGCAGAAGGTGTTGCTGGTGGATGACGAACCCGATATCGTCGAATTGCTCAAGTACAACCTGGAGCGCGAAGGTTACCAGGTGTCGACCGCGCTGAACGGCCGGGATGCCCTCAAGGTGGCCAAGGCCGACAGGCCTGACCTGATCGTGCTGGACATCATGATGCCCGGCATGGACGGTGTGGAGGTCTGCAACCAGTTGCGTCAGCTTCCAGAGTTCAAGCATACGCTGATCACCTTCCTTTCCGCTCGCGGTGAGGATTACTCGCAGATCGCCGGGTTCGAGGCCGGTGCGGATGATTACATCACCAAGCCGGTCCGTCCGAAGGTGTTCATCAGCAAGGTGAAGGCCCTGCTCAAGCGCAGCAATGCCGACCGGCCGGATGGGCAGGTGATGGAGGCCAATGGCGTGAAGGTGGACCTGGAGAAGGTGATGGTGCAGGTGGGCGACAAGGAGATGCAGCTCCCCAAGAAGGAGTTCGAGCTGCTCGTGCTCTTGATGAGCAAGCCGGGCAAGGTCTTCAAGCGCGACGAGATCTACGGCCAGATCTGGGGCAACGAGCTCTTCGTGGGCGATCGCACCATCGACGTGCATATCCGCAAGCTGCGTGAGAAGATCGGCGAGGACCGGATCAAGACCGTGAAGGGCATCGGTTACAAGTTCGACGCGTAGGGTCCATTATCCCTTCTATATTTGCGGCCCCTTGCAGGTTACATCCCGTTCTGCAAGGCGGATCGTTCGGGGTGTAGCGCAGCCCGGTTAGCGCGCGTCGTTCGGGACGACGAGGTCGGAGGTTCGAATCCTCTCACCCCGACCAGACCTAGCCCTGGTGACGAAGTCACCGGGGCTTTTTCGTGCCCGCCCGAGCTAAGCGCAGCTTGAGCGAGGCCGGGCATGAAAAAGCCCGACGATGCGAAGCAGCGTCCAGGGCTTTGGTCCGAGGCCTCCCCCTCTAGGATAGCCCGTCCCCGGGCAATCCTCAATTGCCCGCCCGAGCTAAGCGCAGCTTGAGTGCGGGTGGACATAAAAAGCCCGACGACGCGAAGCGGCGTCCAGGGCATTGGTATGTGGCCTCCCCCTACAGGATAGTCCGTCCGCGGACGCCCACCCCAGCCTTGGATGCTACCGATCTTGAGCCTTTTGCGCCGCTGCTGGGGGCTGAACGACCGTTCCCGGATCGGCATCGGGTTCAGGCATCCCTTTTGCCTCCTGAAGCGTCTACAGAACAGGAACCATGTCACGCTCCTACAAAATAGCGCTCATCCTGAAGAGCAAGAGCAGCCTGCCGGTCTACAAGGACCTGGCCAAGCTGAGCGATCGCGAGCTTGACGAACACGTGTCCGCGATGATCCGGCGCATGCGCACCAACGAGAGCGCCGTCATCGCCCGCATGGTGCTGCGTCAGCCGACGTTCAGTTTGAACTAAGGGCTGTGGAAACCCTTGCCGGTCAGGCAACGTGTGGCCTTTCGCCAAATGGGCCGGTGGTTATATTTGCCCAAAGAACGACCACCGCCATGAGCGACCATCACTTTGAAGGACATTTCCCCGAGGAGGCCGAACAGAACGAGATCGGCGGACCGGTACTCTTCGCCCTCATGATCCTGGGCACCATCGTGCTGCTGATCTGGGCGGCCAGCTAGACTGAGCGTTTTCCTTTGAATTGTGCAAGCCCGGGAACTTCCCCCGGGCTTTGCTGTTCCATTCCCTGTGGCCGCAGTGCGGCACTACATTGTCGGCATGGGATCGACGGGATTATTGGCATTCACCCCACGTGGCATCTGGTGCGAGCAGGCCGATGTGTACATCGATCCCTGGCGTCCGGTGGACCGGGCCATCATCACCCACGCACATAGCGATCACGCCCGCCGCGGAAGCCGGTACTACCTGGCCTCCCCCATTACCAAGGCCCTGATGCACGCGCGGCTGGGTGAAGATCTACTCATCGACACTCTGCAGCACGGGCAGAGCGTCACCATCAACGGGGTGAAGTTCTCCCTGCACCCGGCGGGTCACATCCCCGGCAGCATGCAGGTGCGCGTGGAGTATCAAGGCGAGGTGTGGGTGGCCACCGGCGACCATAAGCGCCACCTGGACGGTATCAGCGACGCCTTCGAGCCGGTGCGTTGTCACACGATCATCACTGAATGCACCTTCGGGCTGCCGATCTACCGGTGGAAGGAGCCGGATGTGATCTTCAATGAGATGAACGGCTGGTGGCGCGACAACGCGGCGAACGGTATCTGCTCGGTGATCAGCGCCTACAGCCTGGGCAAGGCGCAGCGTGTGATGATGGGCGTGGACCGGAGCATCGGTCCGATCCTGGTGCATGGAGCTGTGGCCAACATGAACACCGTGCTCCAGGACTGCGGACTGGAACTGCCGCCGTGGGAGCACATCACGAAGGACACGCCGAAGGAGCGCTTCCGCAACGCGCTGGTGATCACACCGGGGTCGGCCTTGGACACCTCGTGGACCAACCGCATGAAGCCCTTCAGCACGGCCATGGCAAGTGGCTGGATGCAGTTGCGCGGTTGGCGGCGGCGCGGCAACATCGACAAGGGCTTCGTCCTCAGCGACCACGCCGATTGGGACGCACTGCTGCTGGCCGTGAAAGAGAGCGGCGCCGAGCGCGTGATCGCGACCCACGGGTACACGGACTTGTTCAGCCAGTACCTGCGGAGCGTAGGATATGATGCGACAGCGGAATCGACCGAGTTCGCAGGTGAAGCGGGTGCCGACGTACAGGACGGCACCCGTAGTGTCGACCCACCGGGTAGACCCGAAACGCCCGCGCCATGAACAGGGAAGCTGAATTGTTCGATGCGCTGGATTCAACAACCAGCACCAACACCAAGGTGGAGGCTCTGGCTACGTATTTCCGCGAAGCGGACGATGCCGACAAGCTCTGGGTGATCGCGTTGCTGAGCGGGCGGCGCCCGAAACGCCCGGTGACGAGCACGCAACTGCGCCAATGGGCCGCGGAGGTCAGCGGCATCCCGGACTGGCTCTTCGAGGCCAGCTACCACGTGGTGGGCGACTTCGCGGAGACCGTGACGCACATCGCGAAGCTGGAAGAGCGCATGGTGAAGCCCCTGGCGGAATGGGTGCGGTACGTGGAAGAACTGAAGGACTTGTCCGAGCAGGAGAAGGCCGCGCGCGTGAAGGCCGCGTGGGCTGGACTTGAGGGCATGGAGCTCTTCGTCTTCAACAAGATCATCACCGGAGGCTTCCGGATCGGGGTGAGCCAGAAGGTGATGGTGAAGGGCCTGAGCAAGGCCACCGGCGTGGGCGAGGATGTGCTTGCGCATCGGCTCATGGGCGACTGGAGTCCGCATACCACCACTTTCCACGACTTGGTGCTCGGCGCGAACGAAGGTGACGACCACAGTCGCCCCTACCCCTTCTACCTGGCCTACGGCATCGAGGGTCCCGAGGGAACGGCCGCGGGTGCCGGACTCGAGGACCTGATGCCCCTGGGCGACCCGTGTGACTGGCAGGCGGAACACAAGTGGGACGGCATCCGCGGGCAGTTCATCGTGCGCGGCGGGCAGCACTACGTGTGGAGCCGCGGAGAGGAATTGGTCACCGACAAGTACCCCGAGCTCGAAGCGCTGCGGAAGGCCTTGCCTCATGGCACTGTGCTGGACGGGGAGATCCTGGCCTGGAAGGATGGTGCGCCTCTCCCCTTCGCCGAACTGCAAAAGCGCATTGGGCGAAAGAGCGTGGGGAAGAAGCTGCTGGCCGATGTGCCCGTGATCTTCATGGCCTACGACCTGATGGAGCACTTGGGCGAGGACATCCGCCAACGGCCGCTGAGCGAACGGCGCGCGCTGTTGGAGGACATCGTGTCCAATGCGGGCCAGCCGATGCTTACCCTCTCGGCCACGCTGCCCTTCGCTTCGTGGGAGGAGATCGTGGCGCACCGCGAGCATGCGCACACCGCCAGCATCGAGGGCCTGATGCTGAAGCGGCTCAGTAGCACCTACGAAGTAGGTCGCCGCCGCGGCGATTGGTGGAAATGGAAGGTGGACCCGCTGAGCGTCGACGCCGTGCTCACCTTCAGCATGCAGGGCCACGGCCGCCGCGCCGACCTGTACACCGACCACACCTTCGGGCTCTGGCACAACGGTGAGCTGGTCACCTTCGCCAAGGCCTACAGCGGCCTCACCGATGCGGAGATGCTGGAGGTGGACGCCTTTGTGAAGAAGAACACGCTGGAGCGCTTCGGTCCGGTGCGGCAGGTCGTTCCCGAGCTGGTGTTCGAGGTGGCGTTCGAGGGCATCAGTGCGAGCACGCGACACAAGAGCGGCGTGGCGGTGCGGTTCCCACGGATAGCCCGTTGGCGGAGGGACAAGAAGCCGGAGGATGCGAACACGCTGGATGACCTGAAAGGATTGATCAGATGATCAGGCGATCAGAAGATCAGAAAATGCCGGGAGCGCACCCTGCATTGGAGCAATGGTTTGAAGCCCAAGACTGGAGCCCTCAGCCCTTCCAGCGCGAAGTGTGGTCGCACATGGCCGAGGGCCGCAGTGGCCTGCTGAACGCGCCCACCGGCACGGGAAAGACCTACGCGGTATGGGGCGGTGTGGTGAATCACGCGTTGTTGCATCGTTCCAAGGCGCACGGCCTGAAGGCCATCTGGATCACGCCCCTGCGCGCGCTGGCAGGCGAGATCGCGGAGAGCGCCCAGCGGATGTGCGACGGCGTGGGCCTGGATTGGAAGGTTGGCGCGCGCACCGGCGACACCAGCACCAAGGAACGCGCCGCGCAGAAGAAGGCCCTGCCCCAGCTACTCGTCACGACACCGGAGAGTCTGCACGTGCTGCTGGCCACCAAGGGCTATGCAGACCTCTTCAAGCACCTGGACTGGTTCATCGCCGACGAGTGGCACGAGCTGCTGGGCAGCAAGCGCGGCGTGCAGGTGGAGCTGGCCCTGAGCCGGCTGAAGGCCCTGCGGCCGCAGCTGGGTATCTGGGGCATCAGCGCCACGATCGGGAACCTGGAAGAAGCGATGGCGGTGCTGCATGGCACCAACCTCGTGGATCGCACCCGTAGCGTCGACCCACCGGGTCGACCTATCGGTGCGGAGCGACCCATCCCCGTCCTCGTCCGATCTACCATCCGCAAACCAATCGAGGTCCGCAGCATCATCCCCGAGGAGGTGGAACGCTATCCGTGGTCAGGGCACCTGGGACTGAAGCTGGCGCACCGCCTGCTGCCGATCATCGATCAGAGCACCAGCACGCTGATCTTCACCAACACCCGCGCGCAGAGCGAGATCTGGTACCACCACCTGCTGGACATCGCCCCGGAACTGGCGGGCACCATCGCCCTGCACCACGGCAGCCTGGACCGCGACGTGCGTGAATGGGTGGAAAAGGCGCTGGATGATGGCCGGCTGAAAGCCGTGGTGTGCACCAGCAGCCTCGACCTGGGCGTGGATTTCCGTCCGGTGGAGACCGTGGTGCAGGTGGGCGGTCCGAAGGGCGTGGCGCGCTTCGTGCAACGCGCCGGGCGCAGCGGCCACCGCCCGGATGCCCTGAGCCACATCTGGTTCCTGCCCACCCACGCGCTGGAACTGGTGGAGGCCTCCGCCCTGCGCCAGGCTGCCGAGGAAGGCAGCATCGAGGCGCGCCAACCGCTGTTCCGTTGCTTCGACGTACTGGTGCAATACCTGGTGACGCTGGCCGTGAGCGACGGCTTCTCCCCCGCCACGCTCTACGACGAAGTGCGCTCCACCTGGTGCTTCCAGGACATCACCCCGGAGGAATGGGACTGGCTGCTCACCTTCATCACCACGGGCGGTAAAAGCCTCACGGCCTACGAGGAGTTCCGCAAGGCCGTGGTGGATGCCGACGCGATGGTGCGCGTGCACGACCGCCGCATCGCGCTGCGCCACAAGCTCAGCATCGGCACCATCGTGGGCAGCGAGAGCTACGCGGTGAAGCTGATCGGTGGCGGGCGCATCGGCACGGTGGAGGAATGGTTCATCAACCAGCTGAAACCCGGCGACGTGTTCTGGTTCGCGGGCCGCAGCCTGGAGTTCGTGCGCGTGCAGGGGCTGGTGGCGCAGGTGCGCAAGAGCCGCGAGCAGAAGGGCAAGATCCCCAGCTGGCAGGGCGGCCGCATGCCCCTGAGCAGCTACATGGCCAAGGTCCTGCGCGCGCAGCTCACCGATCCCGGACGCAACGTGGAGATGGCCGCCGTGCAGCCCATCCTCGAACGCCAGCGCGAAACGAGCATCGTGCCCACCGAGGATGAACTGCTCATCGAGCGCTTCGAGAGCCGCGAGGGCCACCACGTGGTGATCTACCCCTTCGAGGGGCGGCTGGTGCACGAGGCCATGGGCTCGCTCCTCGCCTTCCGCATGAGCCTGCTGAAGCCCATCACATTCAGCATCGCCATGAACGACTACGGCTTCGAGCTGCTCAGCGACCAGCCCATCCCCATTGAGGAGGCGCTGCACAACGACCTCTTCAGCCCGCAGGACCTGCTGAGCGAACTGCTGCGAAGACTGAACGCCACCGAGATGGCCAAGCGGA
>CAUJFM010000118.1 GCA_963169595.1 Bacteroidota bacterium
CATCTCCCACTCCGTCCTGATCGTAGTCGGCCTGGGTCGGATTGAACGCGGTGCTACAGTTGTCCTCGCAAGCGATGATCCCATCATCATCGACATCGGCATTGGCCTCCAGTCCAGTATCGCCACCTACGCAGGTACCACACTGGTCCAGGAACGCAGTGCCTCCAGGAACTCCAGCACAATCCATGACCTGGCCGATGCAGGTACATTGGGTGTTCCAGGTGTCATTGCCGGTCGTGGCATTACCGTCGTCACATGGAGTGCCTGGTATGGCGTAGCCTCCGATCTCACCAGCGCAGTCGACGAGCCATAGGTAACCAAAGCAATTGCAGTTCGCATCCCATTGATCGTTCAGGGTCATGGGGTCCCCATCGTTGCAGGCGGTGCCGGGCAGCGCCGTTCCACCAGCCACACCCATGCAGTCGATCACCTGACCCACACACTGGCAGTTGGCGTTCCACATGTCTTTGCCGGTGGAAGCGTTGCCGTCGTTGCAGGGCGTACCAGGCAGGGCCGTGCCGTTGGCGACACCCAGGCAATCGATAACCACGGGCGTACCAGCGCACTGGCAGTTGGCCCCGATGACGTCATTGATCGTATTCGGATTGTTGTCATTGCAGACCGCGCCAGGCTCCGGATTCCCGCATCCGCAGTTGCCGGGAGCGGATTTCGCGGGGTCGCTCGGGCAGCCATCGTTGGCGTTGGCCACATGACCCACAGGTTGTGCACATGCCGACACGCTGCTGGCGGGGTCACCAGCGCCATCACCGTCCACATCCGCATACCAAGTGGTGGACGCGAGGATCGCGGCGGAGGCGGTGGTGGAGAACGCAGCGCATCCACCCGATGCCGGCACCGTGTAGGTCACCGTGTAGGCACCGGCCGTGCTGGATGCAGGCGCGATCGAACCGGTGGATGACTGCAGGCTGAGACCAGCAGGAGCAGCCGAATAGGAACCACCCGCCGTGCCGGTGCGCACCACGGGCACACTGGCCACACTACCGCAGAACGGCCCGTTGGCGTAGGTGATGGTGGCCGAGGGAGCCGCCGTGATGGTCACGCTCGTGGTGGTCGAGAAGGCGGCGCATCCATTGGCGCCAGGCACCGTGTAGGTCACCGTGTAGGTGCCCGGAGTGCTGCTCGCCGGCGCGATGTTCCCATTGCCGGACACGATGCTGAGGCCTGCCGGGCTCACCGAATAGGTGCCTCCCGTTGTTCCCGTGCGCGTCACGCTGACCAGGGGCACGGTGGAACAGAACGGGTTGCCGAAGTAGTTGATGGTGGCCGAAGGGGCCGCAGCAACGGACACGGAGATGGTCTGTTGCGAGCTGCCGCAGGTGTTGGTCACCACCACCGTGTAGTTGCCGGAAGCGGCGGTGGTCACCCCCGTGATGGAGGGCGAAGCGACGGTGGAGGTGAATCCGTTCGGACCGCTCCAGGCATAGGTCAGCGGGCCCTGGCCGGTGGCGGTGACGTTCAGCGTCAAGGTCTGGCCGGAACAGGTCGGTGCGTTGCTGGTCACGTTGGTGATCACCGGGCCGGTGACCGCGGTCCCCACGCACTGGCAGTTGGCGTTCCACGTGTCGTTGATGGTGCAGGGGTTGTTGTCGTTGCAGGGCGTACCGGGCATGGCGGGGCCGCCGGTCACACCCTGGCAGTCGGTGGGTGATGCACCTGCTGCGGTGGCGATGGCGCCGAGCGACAGGTTCTGGTAGCTGCCGCTGGCGTTCACCTGCAGCTTCACCGCGCGCACCATGTACTCCCGGCCGGCCATGAAGGGGATGGCAGGGTTGAGGTAGGTGGTGGTGGTCACCGGGTTGGTGGTGATGCGCGAGATGGCTCCTGTGGTCGGATCGAACTGATAGAGGTGATACCCGTCGACCAGTTCGGTGGATGCGGTCCAGGCGAACGAGGCCATGCCCGACGCGTTGGTCACCGTGAAGGCGGTAGGCGGTGCCACCATCTGCATGCGCAGGCTGGGGTCCCCCATCAGGCCGAGGTGCGAACGCCCGATGCTGCCCTGCCACCCTTCCGTGAGCGGCGTGTACAGCGAGCTGTTGTTCATGGTGACCCAGGTGCTATAGCCGATCGGATCGCCCATGCCCATGTGGTGGAAGTACCACGCGGGGATGCCTGCCCAGCAGTTGGTCAGGGCCTGACCACTGGCCAGGGGAGCACGCAGGAAGTTGTTGCGGTTGTCCCAATCACCATAGTAGCTGCCCATGGCCATATTGAACACACCACCCATGGAGGAAGCTGCGTAGTTCTGGGTGGTGCCGATGTTCCCGGCGCCATTGAACGTCAGTACACCCCCATCAACGGCCTGCAGGCCACCACCGGAGGAATAGGTCCAGAGATAGCTCTGGTTGTTCACCAGGCTGTAGAAGGAAGTGCCGTTCTGGTTGGCGTTCGTGATGTTCGAGGGGCCTACGAGGGGCGCCATCGAACGCCAGCCGCAACCGGCCAGGGGATTGCCCACCCACTGCAGGTTGTCGAACATGAGGCCGCGCTGCTGGGGCACCCACTGCTTCACCTTGAAGTTGTGCGCCTTGTTCAGGTAGGCCCGCACCAGTTCCACCTCGGACTGACCGAAGGCGGGCATGTCGCTCAGGTCCACGCGGCCCACCATCAGCTCCACCGCGCTGGGGAAGGTGCTCTGGTCGAACTTGCCATCACCCGGCACGTTGCGGTTCTCCACGCGCTGCGCGGCGCTGTTGTTCACGCTGGCGTCGGTCCAGGTGCCGTCGATGTCACCGTAATACCCATCGCAGGGCCAGGCCCCGGTGTGCTCGGAGTGCCCATCGGGCGCCACGTTCCCGGAATACGGAACGGGCACATGGCCCACGATGTAGACGGCCTTGACATTGGCCGGATCACTGTTGTAATGTCCGGTCACGATGCTCTTGATGCTCGAGGCACTGGCCGTGCGGCTCACATCGCTACGCAGTACCACCCATCCATCGGCGCGGAGGTCGCGCTCCAACTGTTGCAGTTCGGTGGTGAGCTGCGGTGCCAGCGTATTGTCCACCAGCAGGATCAGCTTACCGCGCTGATCGACCACCGGTACGTTGATACCGGTGCTGACATAACCCTGCCCGGTAACGCCATTCGCTACACGCACCACCCGGTACTCGTAGTAGGTACCCACCGCGATCGTGTTGTCCACATACTGCGTGGCGGTCGCAGCCGGGGTGGCGATGGCACTACCCCACGAAGTGGCGGTCTTGGTCTTCCGGTAGATGGTGATGGACGTGGTGCTCGCCATCGAGGTCCAGTTCAGCGTGATGCTGGCCGGAGTGGCCGACACCGTGGCCGAGAGCTGAACCGCGGCGCGCTGGGAAGCGGTCTGGCCCAGTACAACAAGCTGGGCGAGCAGCACGAACGACAACAGGAAGTGACGGATCATGGCAGATGCGTGTTGGAGGACGTTCGCCCTTCCAACTCGATCCCTGCCGGAGCGGGAGATGGTGCAGTGGCAGCTGCGCGATCCCCAGGACCTGGGTCGGTCGGGCAGGCCCTTGTACCACGGCAGGTCCCGTCAGGTTACGATCGCCCCCTGGCGGAAGGTCCTCCTCCTACCTCGGGACCGGTCCCATCAAGCACTACAGACGCACCACACGCGCACGCGCACGCACCAGGCCCTCCCGATCGACCAGCGTGAGCCAGTACGTTCCCGGGGAGAGGGCGGACAGATCGACCACGGCAGCAGCGGGCAGCTGGGCCACCTGCGCGCCACGGGCATCGTACACGATCACCGTGCGCGCTTCGGGCGTCAACGGTGTGATGCGCACAAGTCCCAAGGTCGGATTGGGATGGACCTGGAGCGAGGGGGCTGAACGCAGGTCGCTGATACCCACATCATCGCACAGGTCACCCAAGCCATCACCATCCTCGTCCGCCTGGTCCGGATTCGCGATCCAAGGACAGTTGTCGCACCCATCACCGATCAGGTCCCCATCGAAATCGGATTGCGACGGGTTGGCCACTTCGGGACAATTGTCATCGCAATCCAGCACCAGGTCACCATCCGTGTCCGGGTTCGGCACGATCCCCGTGGTCCCTCCGGCACACACACCGCAATCATCGATGAAGGCCGTGCCCTGCACCACCCCTGCACAATCCATGGGCAGACCGATGCACTGGCAGTTGCTGGACCACGCATCCTCCACCGTGGCACTGTTGCCATCATCGCACGGTGTTCCGGGCAGGGCAAGACCACCGGGTATGCCCAGGCAATCCAACGGTTCACCGGCGCAGGTGCAATTGCCCAGCCAGATATCGTTCCCGGTATTCGCATCGCCATCATCACAGGGCGATCCGGGCAGTGCCGTGCCACCCGGCACACCAAGGCAATCGAGCACCTGTCCTACACAGGTGCAACTGCTGGTCCAGGTGTCGTTGCCGGTGCCGCTATTGCCATCATCGCAAGGTGTGCCAGGGAGAGCCGCACCACCGACCACGCCCAGGCAATCGATCACCTGACCGGCGCAGACACAATCCACCGTCCACAGATCGTTGCCGGTGGAAGCAAGGCCGTCGTCGCAGGCTGTTCCCGGCAGGGCGCTGCCTCCAGGCACACCGGCACAGTCGATCACCTCACCGACGCAATCACAATCCACGGCCCAACGGTCGTTGCCGGTCGTGGGATCACCGTCGTTGCATGGCGCTCCGGGCAGGGCAGTACCACCGGGCACACCGGTGCAATCAAGGACCAGGCCGATGCACTGGCAGTCGGCGGTCCATTGGTCGTTCCCGGTGTCGGGATCGCCATCATCGCACAATGTTCCGGGCAGTGCGTTACCCCCCGGAATGCCCAGGCAGTCGAACAACTCCCCGGCACACGTGCAGTCCGAACCCCATACATCGTTGCCGGTGGCGGGATCACCATCATTGCAGGGCGTTCCCGGCAGCGCGGTACCACCGGCCACCCCTTCACAATCCAAGGGCTGTCCGGCGCAAGTACAGTCGGGTCCCCACACATCGTTGCCGGTGTTCGCATTCCCGTCATCGCAGGGCGTACCGGGCAATGCCCCACCGCCGACCACACCGAGGCAATCGATCAGCGTTCCTGCACACGTGCAATCCGCACCCCACTCATCATTGGCCGTTCCCGGGTCGCCGTCATCACAGGGCGTCCCCGGAAGTGCAGGACCACCCGGAACACCGGCACAATCCAAGGGCTCTCCGGCACAGGTGCAATCACTGCCCCACACATCGCCGCCCGTGGTGGCGTTCCCGTCATCGCAGGGAGTCCCCGGCCAGGCGCTTCCACCCGGAACACCTGCACAATCGATCACCTGACCGACACAGCTGCAATCGGAGGTCCACGTGTCGTTGCCGGTCAACGGATCACCATCATCGCAGGGCGTTCCCGGCAGTGCGGTCCCGCCCGCCACACCCAGGCAATCGAACGGCAGGCCCTGGCAGGTGCATGCGTTCGTCCACACATCATCGCCCGTCAGCGGATCGCCGTCATCACAGGGGGTGCCCGGCAGCGCGGGGCCGAACGGAACACCGAGGCAGTCATCGTCGGTGGGCGTGCCCTGGCACTCGCAATCCACCGTCCACAGATCGTTCAGGGTCAGTGCGAGCCCATCATCACAAGGGGTTCCTGCCACCGCAGGTCCACCCGGCACACCCAGGCAATCCAACGGAACGCCAGCACAGGTGCAGTCCGCTCCATAAACGTCGTTCCCTGTTGTGGGGTCACCATCATCGCAGGAGCTACCAGGACCGGTGGTACCTCCCGGCACTCCGGCACAATCCAACGGTAGGCCCTGGCAGGTGCAGTCCGACTGGTAGGTGTCGTTCCCGGTCTGTGGATCGCCGTCGTCACAAGGCGTGCCCGGCACCGCAGGGCCACCGGATACCCCTTCACAATCGATGGGCGGTGCGCCATAGCTGATGCACAAGCGCGCTGCACGGGCCTGGCTCTGGTCCCAGCTCCAGGCTGAACGCCGCCCCTGGCCTTCGATCAGCACCACCATGGCATTGCCCGAGCTCCAGCCCGGCTGCGACACGATGCCGCCGACCAGGTCCGAGAGATCGGATGTGCGCTGTGCGGTGCCGCTGACGTTGGCGACGGTCCACGACGGTGGGTTCCATGGCACCCAGGACGTGGTGGGACGCGAGGAGATGTCGAACGGCACGAAACCCAGCGCTTGCGCATTGGGCGAGTCCTGCAGGGCCACGTTCAGTTGCGCCGGGGAGATGTCGCCGCTGCCGCGGGCGGTGAACTGCACATAGGCCTGCAGGACCGGGGCGTTCTGGGGTACCGTGATGTTGCCGAAGCGCAGGGCCAACACCTGGTTCCCGCGCCAGGGAATGGCCTCGCCATCGAACACCAGATCGAGCGAGCCTACGTTGTTGTACACGTTCCCGTTCTCCGCTTCTTCGGCATCGGGGTTCGACCCTCCGCCGTTCAAGGTGAAGCAGGTGGACCCGACGATGCAATCGTTGTTGCCACCACACACCCCGCACAGGTCCAGCACAGCACCGCCACCCGGCACACCGTTGCAATCGATGGGCAGGCCCACGCATTGGCAGGATATGTTCCAGGTATCGTTGCCCGTGTTGGGGTTGCCGTCATTGCAGGGCGCTCCGGGCAGTGCCGTGCCGAAGGGGGTTCCCTGGCAATCCACCGGCGTGCCCGAGCAGGAGCAATCAGGGCTCCAGGTATCGTTCACGGTCAGGTTGTTCCCGTCGTTACAGGGCGTACCCGGCAAGGCCGATCCTCCGGCAACGCCTTGGCAATCGATGGGCAGTCCAGCACACTGGCAGTTCACGTTCCAGGTGTCGTTGCCCGTTGCGGAGTTGTTGTCGTTGCAGGGGGTGCCCGGCAGTGCGGGTCCACCCACCACACCCAGGCAATCCACGGCCTGACCGGCGCACGCGCAGTTGGCGCCGATCACATCGTTCACCGTGTTCGGGTTGCCGTCGTTGCAGGGCGTGCCCGGTTCGGGGTTGCCGCATCCACAGGCCCCGGGCGCGGTCTTGTTGGGGTCTGTGGGACAGGCATCCTGCCCATCGCAGGTGCCATCGTTGTCCGAGTCCGGCAATGGGGTGAAGGTGCAAACGCCACCAACACAGCCATCGGACGTGCAGGGGTTGCCATCACTGCACGGCAGCGGTGTGCCCACGCACTGGCAGGAGGCGTTCCACACGTCATTGGTGGTGCAGGCGTTGCCGTCGTTGCAGGGCGTGCCGGGTACGGCCGGTCCGCTGGGCACGCCCAGACAATCGGTGTTCACGGGAGAGATGGTCACCTGGCCAAAGGCACCCAAACTGAGGTTGAAATAGCTGCCGCTGAAGGAGACCTGCAGCTTCAACGCCTTCACCATGTAGCGAACCGTACCGGAAAGGCCCGCCGTGTTGTCCGTGAAGGAAGTGCCCGTGACGGGGCTTGATGTGCGCCGCTCCCAGCTTTGGGTGGACGTGTTGAAGCGATAGACGTGATAGCCGGTGAGGCCGCTTTCCGGTGAAGCGGTCCAGGTGACCGTGGTGCTCTGCCCCGTGGCACTGGTGGCCTGCACATTGGTGGGGGGGGCCACCACATGCATGCGCAGCGTGGGATCGCCGAGCAGCGACACGTGGATACGACCGGCGTGCGGGTTGGCCGGCTCGTAGTGGCCATTCCCGTTGTTCTGCGTTAGGCGGGTGGAATACCCGATGGTCTCCCCCATGCCCATGTGGTGGAAGAACCAGTTGGGGTACCCGGCCCAGAAATTGGCCAGGATGGTGCCGGAGCCCAGGGCCGCTCGGAGGAAGTTGTTCTGGAAGTCCCAATCACCGAAGTAGCTGCCCAACAGCACGGTGAAGATCCCCCGGGTAAAGGTGGACGCGAACTGGGCGGTGCTGCCCACCCCGTTGGCATTATCCCACCAGCCACCGCCGCAACCATAGCTCCACAGGTGACTCTGCGTGGCCATGGAGGAGAAGTAGTCACCCGCCACCACGTTGTTGGGGTGGACCAGTGGCCCGAAGCCGCGCCAGCCGTTCTGCGAGAAGGCATCGGCCATTCCGGTGAAGTTGTCGTCGATCACCGCGCGGTCCTGTGCGGTGATCTGCTTCACCTTCCATTGGTGCAGCTTGGTGAGGTAGTTGCCCGTGAGCGTGGTCTCATTCTGGCTGAAGGCCGGCATGTCGTAGAAGTCCACGCGGCCCACGGCCAGCTCCACGGTGGTGGGGATGATCGTCTGGTCGAACTTGCCATCACCCGGGATGTTCCGGTTGCGGGCCCACTGCGCGGAGGTGCTGTTCACCGAGTTGTCGGTCCAGCTGCCGTTCATCTCGCCGTAGTACACATCGGCCACCCAGGCCCCGTAATGCTCCCCGTGGCCATCGGGCGCCAGGTTCCCGGACATCGGCACGGGCACATGGCCGATGATGAAGACCGCCTTGACGTTGGCCGGATCGGCGTTGTAGGCGTTCACCACCAGGGCCTTGATGGAGGTGACCGGCGCGGTGCGGCTCACGTCGTGGCGGATCACCTTCCAGCCATCACCCTCCAGGTCGCTCTGCAACTGGGCCAGCTGGGCGGAAAGCGAAGTGGTGAAGGTGTTGTCCACCAGGAGCACCAGCTTGCCGCGGTCCTCCACCATGTCCAGGTTGATGCCGGCGTTCACATACCCATAACCCGAACCCAGGTTGGACGTGGTGCGGACGATCTTGTACTCGTAGGAGGTGTTGACCGCAACGCCGTTGTCGACGAACTGGGTGGCCGTCCCGGCAGCGGTGCCGATGGCGCTGCCCCACGAGGTGCCTCCTTTCAGCTTGCGGAAGACGGTGAAGCCCGTGGTGTTGGCGTGCGGGGCCCAGTTCAGGGTGATGCGGGGGGGCGATGCCTGAACGGTTGCCCAGGCCTGGACCGAACGGTTCTGACCCAAGGTCTGGGCTTCCACCACGGCCGACAACAGCAGCAACCACGTGGCTAACAGGGACTTGAGGTAGCTCGGCATCCGCAAAAAGTCGTCAAAGATAGGCCCATACCCCCTTTCGGCGGGAAGCCTCCAAGCGGCATGTATCGATGAACATCCGATCGAGGTCGACGGACCCATCAGAGGATCCGACCGGCCCACACCGTGGCTACCTTCGCACAGGATCCGACGGATCAAACCTTTTGCCGGACGATCCCGTAAACAAGAGCGTTCAATGGAACGGTCCATTGGGCATCCCTATCCAGGACCTGCCACCTGGTCGATCAGACTACCATGAAGACGGAGAACCTCGCCCTGAAGAACATCACCGAACTCCTCACCCCCTCCCTCTCTGCGCATCCGGAGGCGATCGCTGTGATCGCGGACAGCGGGCCGATCACCTACCAGGGGCTGATGGCCCGTCGCGGTCGTTTGGCCAAGGCGATCGTGGCCCAGGGGGCCCGACCCGGCGGCACGGTGGGTATCTGCCTCGACCGCTCTCCCGAGCTAATCGTCTCCGTCCTCGGCATCGTGCAGGCCGGTGCCGCCTACGTGCCCATCGACCCCACCTACCCGGCCGAGCGCATCGCCGGCATGCTGGAGGATGCGAAGCCGCCGGTGGTGATCACCAGCAAGGCCCACCAGCACCTCTTCAAGGGCACCTCGGCAAAGGTCATCCTCATCGAGGACATCGATCTGGAGAAGGGTCCCTTGTTCGAAGGCCAATGCCCCGCCACGCCGGACGACCTGCTCTACGTGCTCTTCACCAGCGGCAGCACCGGCCGGCCCAAGGGCGTGGCCATGCACCACGCGCCGCTCATCAACCTGATCCAATGGCAGCTGCGCACCAGCGTATGCCAGGCAGGTGACCGTACGCTGCAGTTCGCGCCGATCAGCTTCGACGTCAGCTTCCAGGAGATCTTCACCACGTTCGCCCAGGGCGGCACACTGGTGCTGATCACCGATGAGGACCGCCTGAACAGCACGCAGTTGTTGCGCAAGATCATCGCACAGCGGATCAACCGCATCATCGTGCCCTTCGTGGCGCTGCAATACCTGGCCGAGGCCGTGGAGCGCACCGGCGAAGTGCCCACTTCGCTGAAGGAGGTGTTCACCAGCGGCGAGCAACTGAAGATCACGCCCGCCATCGCGAACCTCTTCAAGCAGCTCCCCGGCTGCCGTTTCTGCAACCAGTACGGACCCACCGAAGGCCACGTGGTGAGCGAGCTCGAGCTGAAGGGTGACCCTTCCACTTGGCCTGCGCTGCCCAACATCGGCACCGCCATCGACAACGTGAAGCTCTACGTGCTCGATGAGCAGATGAAGCCCGTTGCGAAAGGCGAAGAAGGTGAGCTCTACCTCGGCGGCGCCTGCGTGGCGAAGGGCTACATCGGTCGAGACGACCTCACCGCCGAACGCTTCCTGGCTGATCCATTCATCAACGGTGGAAGGATGTATCGCACCGGAGATCGTGCAGCCGAGCTCCCCAACGGCGAGATCGACTACAAGGGCCGCATCGACGGGCAGGTGAAGGTGCGTGGCTACCGCATCGAGCTCGGCGAGGTGGAGGTGGCGATGGAGAAGCACCCTGCGGTGGAGCAGGCCGTGGCCACCGTGCGCGAGGACCGTCCGGGCCTGAAGCGCCTGATCGGCTATTATGTCGCCAAGAGCGAACTCAGCACCAACGAGCTTCGCAAGCACCTCGCCTCGCTCCTGCCCGACTACATGCAGCCTTCCGCCTTCGTGGCCGTGAAGGAACTGCCCCGCACACCCAGCGGCAAGATCGACCGCAAGGCCCTGCCCGCACCCGATATGAAGCGCCCCGACCTCGACGTGGCCTTCACCGCGCCGACGACCAGCGTGCAGAAGACGCTCGCCAACGTGTGGGCCGACCTGCTCGGCATCGACCGCGTGGGCATCGACGACAACTTCTTCGACCTCGGCGGCAACTCGCTGCTGAGCATCCAATGCGTAGCGCAGCTGGAAGGCCATGGTCTGAAGCTACCGATCGTGAAGCTCTACCAGCACCCGACCGTCCGGGCCTGCGCCGCGTTCCTGGAAGGTGGTGCCAGCGCGATCGCTCCCTCTGAAATGGCCAAAGCGCGCAAGGCTGCTGCCGGCGGTTCCCGGAAAGGGGATGTCGCCATCATTGGCATGAGCGGCCGCTTCCCCGGCGCGGAGAACGTGGAGCAGCTCTGGAAGAACCTGCTCGCGAAGAAGAACAGCATCAGCACGTGGACGGTGGACGAGCTCGACCCGAGCATCCCCACCGAGTTGCGCAACGACCCCGACTACGTGAAGGCGCGCGGCGTGATCGCCGATGCCGACAAGTTCGACCACGGCTTCTTCGGTGTGAACCCCAAGGTGGCCGCGCTGATGGACCCGCAGCAACGCGTGTTCCTGGAGACGGCGTGGGCCGCGCTGGAGGATGCCGCCTACGACCCCGCGCAGTTCGCCGGGCTCATCGGTGTGTACGCCGGCATGGGCAACAACACCTACTTCACCCGCAACGTCATCGGCCACCCCGAGCTCATCGAGCAGGTCGGCGATTTCGCGGTGATGACGGCCAACGAGAAGGACTACATCGCCACGCGCCTGGCCTTCGAGTTCGACCTGCGCGGTCCGGCCCTCAGCATCCACACCGCGTGTAGCACCTCGCTCGTAGCGATCGCACAGGCGTTCAAGGCACTGCGCGACGGTGAATGCGACATGGCGCTGGCCGGCGGCATCGCCATCACCGCGCCGATCAACAGCGGCATCGTGTACAACGAAGGCGGCATGTACAGCCCGGACGGCAGCACACGCACCTTCGACGCCAACGGTAAGGGCACCTCGTTCAGCGACGGCTGCGGCATCATCGTGCTGAAGCGCCTTGATGATGCGGTGCGCGACAACGATCACATCTACGCCGTGATCAAGGGCGCCGCGCTCAACAACGACGGCAGCGACAAGG
>CAUJFM010000119.1 GCA_963169595.1 Bacteroidota bacterium
GCATCGAACCTTGTTCAGCCCGCCGTTTCATTTCCTCCATCTGCGCACTGAGCGCTTTGATCAACTCGTCCTTCTCGCGGATCGCCAGTTCCTGCTTGTCTGCTTCGGCTTTGGCGATCTTGGTCTTCTCCTGCTTCAGCAGTTCGTTCAGTTTTATCTCTGCCTCGGCGTTGATCTTGTCCGCAAGTTCATCCTTCTCGCGTTGTGCCTTGGCCAAGGCCGCTCGGGTCTGGTTCAGTTCCTTCAGCTGCAGGCTCTTCTCTTCAAGCTCCTTCTGCATGGCGATCACGCTCTCCTCCACCTCCCCGCGGATCGACTTCCGTAGGCTGTCCTCCTGCTCCTTCTTCGCCTTCGCGAGTTGGGTCTCCACGGCGGCCTTCACCTGACCATCCAACTGCTTCTTCTGTTCATCCACCTTCTTCTGGGCATCGGCGAGTTTCTCACGCTCCAGTTCCATGGTGCGCTCGTATTGCTGGCCGATCTCCGCCTGTACCTTGTCATAGAGCACCTTATTGACGTCCACTGGGGTACCGCACTTGGGACAGTTGATCTGGGCTTGAGTCTGAGGTTACATGGGAGGAGGATGGATATGAGGGACGCAATGTACAACTATATGATTGTATTAACTATTTATGTGCATATCTTCGCCTCACCTTGAAGTGCAATGCCCACATCAGCCGAAGTCGAAGCCTTCCTGCGGGAGTTCCATGCCCGTATGCGGGTGTGGGACGTGATTTTCCGGGACGACCGCGAGAAGAATACCATCACCCTGGTGCAGTTGGGCATTACCCGCGCCCAACGCAAAACGTTGCTGTTGGAGCTGACCGCCACAGACTACAGCGAGGGGCCTATCCGGGACAGGGACAAGGGCCCCGATCTCTGGGTCTTCGGCAAGGCCTTGAAGGGCACCGACCTCTACATCAAAGTGACCTTGGGCTTCGCCCAGAGCGGTGCTGTCATCTGCATCTCGTTCCACGCTGCTGAACACCCCATGAAATTCCCATTGCGATGAGGCCGACACTGAAAAGCCCGATGACGGGCAACGACATGCCGCTTTGCCGCGAGCCGCGCAAGATCCCCTTCCGCAAGGAGGAGTTCGAGATCATGTACCACTTTTACCGCGACACGGACGGCGCACAGTACACCGAGACCTTCACCGATGAGGTGAACATCAGCCAGGTGTACAACCAGTACCGCGACAAGTACAACCTTCCCTTCCCGGACGAGATCAAGGCGATCCGCGCCAAGTACGACCTGAGCGCGATCAAGATGAGCGAGGTGCTGGGCTTCGGGGCGAACGTGTGGCGCAACTACGAGGCGGGCGAGGTACCCAGCGAAAGCAACGCACGCCTGATCCAGGTGGCGGATGACCCGATGGAATTCGGAAAAATGGTGCGGCTGAGCGCACACTTGGACGAGAAGGCGCGAGGGCGCATCCTGAAGCGCGTTGATGAACTGCTGAAGGAGAAGGACGGCTGGCACCTGGGCATGAACGAGGAGGACTATGTGATGGGCATCGAGCCGTTCGCCACGGTTCCGGACCATACCACCGGCTACCGCAAGCCCAGCCTGGAGCGGCTCTCGGAGATGATCGTGTTCTTCACCGAGGCCATGCAGCCGTGGAAGACGAAAATGAACAAGCTTCTGTTCTACGCGGATTTCAGGCATTACCAATTGCACGGCGTTTCCATCAGCGGTGCACCCTACCGCGCGGTCACCTGGGGCCCGGTGCCGAAACAGTTCGATGCCCTGTTCGACCATGTGGCCCGTACCGGCAAGGTGGACTTCGTGCAAAAGGAGCTGCCCGATGGGAACCTGGGTGGCCAGTTCCTGCCGCGCCAAGCAGCGGGCCATGCCAACGGTCCCCGTTCATTTCGCGAGATCCTGTTCGAGGAGAGCGAACTGGCCGTGCTGCGCGAGGTGGCGGAACGGTTCGCGATGGATGACGCACGGTCGATCATCGAGATCAGTCATCGGGAAGAGGCGTGGCAGAAGCATGAGAAGGACCACGGCATCATCGATTACAACTTGGCGTTCGGGTTGAAGGCGTTCGATCAACATCACAAGTCATGACACCTTCAATACAACTAGCGCTTCGCCACCAACTGCGATCAGGTGATGGCGTCATCATGGCCAAGAGCCCTATTGGATGGATTCAACACTTCGGCGTCTATATCGGAGTTGATTCCTCCGGAAGAGCCATGGTGGCCGAGAATTTCAAGGGGCATGGGGTGCGCATCATTCCTTTGGATCGCTTCCTCGACGGGGCGGAACCCACCCGGATCGAACGGTTCGAGGGCAGTTATTGGGAACGGCAGCAGATCGCACAACGGGCATACGACCGTTGCGGTCGAGTATACAATGCTGTATTCTACAATTGCGAGCACTTCGCGAACGATGTGCGATACGGCCAGGCCAGCAGCCGACAGGTGCGCATCGCAATTGGCGTTGTGCTGGCCATTCTCTTCTTGGTGTTTATGCTCCCCAAGTTGGTCAAACGTTCGCGTTGACCACATGCGCCGATCACTGCCATGTCCAAGCCAAAGCCGAAGTTCTATGTCGTTTGGGAGGGCCGCGAGACCGGCATCTTCAACTCATGGGACGAGTGCAACAAGCACATCAGTGGGTTCCCGCAGGCCAAGTACAAATCGTTCAAGAGCCTTGAGCTTGCACGCGAAGCTTTTCGCACTTCACCAGAGGCCTACATCGGCAAAGAAGTCTTCGACACATCACTGACTCCCGATCAACTTGCGCTGATCGGTGAACCAGAACTTGAGAGCATCAGTGTTGATGGCGCGTGGAATACAGCCACAGGAGACATCGAGTACCGATGTGTTCATACCCGCACGGGCGAGTTGCTTTTCGCGAAGGGTCCGTATACGGATGGAACGAACAACATCGCGGAATTCTTGGGGCTGGTTCATGCCTTGGCGCACTGTACGAAGAATGGCCTATTGAGCCCGATCTACACCGATAGCATGACCGCGATGAGCTGGGTGAAGCGCAAGAAGGCGTTCACCAAGCATCCGCGCAGCGAGTGGAATGCTGTCCTCTTCGACATGATCAACCGAGCTGAACAATGGCTTGCCACGAACGAGCCAACGAACAAGATCCTGAAGTGGGAGACGGAGGCTTGGGGTGAGATCAAAGCGGATTTTGGTCGAAAGTGACCGCGGTTCGACGCGGCACTTGATCAGCGATGGTACCCGCGTGAGCGGGCGTAGCGGCAGCCCGGCGAAGGAAGGGCTTTGCGGACCTGCCTACCGGCAGGCAGGTGCCTGCAACGAGCCCGCCTGCGGTAGGCAGGGAGGCGACCGAAGGAGGCGCTGTAGGGGGCTGTTATCTTCATCGTTTGCGCCCGACTTCTTCGATGGGCGATCGATCCTTGTCACCGGTGCGGCAGAAGCGATCCGTTCGCACAGAATGTTCCTGCAAAGACCAACGTATATCTTGACCGACAGAATCCTTTAACCCATGGACATGAGCATGTTCCTGCGCATCGTGAACGGCGGCCTCATTCTTTTCATGGCCTGGATGAGCCTGCGGGCCGGCTGGGGCATGATCACCAACAGCCCGGCGATGGTGAAGTTCTTCGAGCCCTTCGGCACGGCGGCGGTGCTGCGCCAACTGCTGGGCGTGATCACCGTGGTGGGCTGCCTGATGTTGTTCCACCCGAAGACCTTTGTCTGGGGCAGCTGGCTGAACCTGGGCGTGGTGATGTTCTTGTTGGTTCAATTCATCGCCCTGCACGACTGGATGGCCTTCCTGAAGGAATCGTGGGTGGTGGTGCTGGCCTTCGTGATCCTCTGGCTGGGGCATCCCCTCGCGGCGAAAGCAGCATGATGCCATCCGGTTCACCGTCTTGTGCAAGTGCACGCCCGACCTCATCTCCTCGGCGAGCGGTGTTCAAAGGGATCGGTCTCGTATGCGGAGATGGAATGACAGTAGAAGAAGGTGAGAGGGTGAGAGGGTGCAAGAGTGCAAGAGTGCGAGAGGGTGATGCACTCGAACCCTTGCACTCTCTCCCCCTTGCACCCACGAGCCCAGGACCGATGAATGGAAAAGAGTTCGGATCTTCCTCGCCTGCTTCGTGTTCGGAGCGGTCCATCCGCGGCACCCCATCCATTTGATCCATGCACATCGGTAAAGGCTATTCACCGAAGGAATTCCTGCTGTGGCTGCGGCGCGACAGCTATTGGTTGCTGGCCATCGCCACGGTGCCCACCGCGCTGTACCAGCTGGCCGGCTGGACCTGGCTCACGCTGCCGTGGGTGCCCATCGCGCTGGTCGGTACGGCCGCGGCCTTCATCGTCGGTTTCCGCAACAACGCCACCTATGCCCGGGCGTGGGAGTCGCGGAAACTTTACGGCGCCATCGTGAACACCAGTCGCGCGTGGGGTCTGGCCGTATTGGACTTCGTGCGGGCGAACGACCGGCTCAGCGAGACGGATGCGGCTCGCACGCGCTCCCGCTTGATCCACCAGCACATCGCCTGGCTCACGGCCCTGCGCTACCAACTGCGCCAACCGCGCGCCTGGGAGACCGTGCAGCAGCGGCACAACCAGGAGTACCGCAACAAGTACTTCACCGTGGCCGAGCACCAGGGCGACCTCGCCGAGGAGCTGCGCCCCCTGCTGCGCGAACAGGATCGCGCCCAAGTGTTGGCCAAGACCAACCGGGCCACGCACCTTCTGGCCCTGCAGGGCGATGTGGTCGCGGGCCTCTACGGGCAGGGCATACTGGAAGCGAACCACCGCGTGCTCCTGGAAAAGCTCCTCATGGACATGTACGGTCAGCAGGGCGGATGCGAGCGGATCAAGAACTATCCGTACCCGCGCCAGTTCGCCACCATCAACAGGTTCTTCACGCGGGTGTTCGTGTGGCTCGTGCCGCTGGGGCTGATCGGCGAGTTCGCCAAGCTGGGCACCTGGCAGGTGTGGCTCGCCATCCCCGCGAGCTTCCTCATCGGCTGGGTGTTCAACGCCATGGAGCGCGTGGGCGAGGCCACCGAGAACCCCTTCGAGGGCCAGGCCAACGACACGCCCATCACCTCCCTCAGCCGCACCATCGAGATCGACCTCCGCGAGATGCTCGGCGAGACCGACATCCCAAAACCCATCCCCGCGCAGAACAACATCCAGCTATGAGCACGCCCGAACACCTGGCCATCGTCCGCAAGCACTACCCGAACGCCATCTCCACCATCACGGCGGTCGAGCGTCTGTTCGACCTGCTCGCCGACCGCTACGGCCTGCAGCCCGGCAAGATGATGGCCGCCGACAGCCTGTGCTGCGACGACGTGAACACCATTGAATACCCGCCGCGTGCCTACGAGATGCTGGGCCCCTTCAAGCTCGGCGGACTGGACGGCTACCCCTTCGCCGGCCTCACGGGTATGGGCGCTTTCGCCGCGCATGTGCCGGACGATGGCGCCGTGTTCGTCTACCACGGTCCGCACATCGGCGTGAGCAAGGACGGCAGCCTCGGCTCCATCCTGCGCATCGGTCAGGTGAGGTCCAGCGGTTGTTGCGGTGCCTGCCGCGCAGCCGTGAAGAAGCTGCAGGCCGGTGAGATCCGCGCCGGAGAGGTCACCGAGCTGGACCACCAGCAGAACACCATCGAGCAGATCGTGCTGGCCGCGAAGGAGCGGATACTCGCGGCGGGGGATCCGATGAAGGAGGCCACCGAGGTGATGCAGGAGGCCATCAGCGCGCGCATCGACCTGCTGGCCGCACGCACCACCTACAACGCGAAGTACCTGATCCTGATGGGCACGGTGCACATCAACGGCGACCACGACATGGGCTCGTACACCAGCGTACGGCGCTTGCTGGTGAAGGACCTGCGCACGGGTGAGGCCCGGGAGCACGTGGGCGAGCTGTTGGGCGCGGGGTAGCCGAAGGCGGTCGGATCGCTGTACGGAACCTGGTACGCGTTCACACCGCTCACTTCTTCCCTCTCCTGCTGAACGCCAAAGTGAGCCAACTGCCCGCCACGAACGGGAAGGTGAGCGCGCCACCGAATGGATCCAGCCAGCCCGTGATCACCAGTGCGAATTGCAGTACCAAAGTGATGACCACCGCGATCACCACGCTGTGTGAACGGTGGGGCTGTTCGGCGAAGGCGATGGCGGTGAGCACGGCATTGAACCCGAAAAGTCCCGCAAGGATCAGGTCCAACGGCAGATGCAAGCACCACGCCGCACAGGCCCCGGCGAAGGAGGCCAGCAGGCCCACCAGGGCCGCACGTGGCGAAGCGACCAGCACGCCAAGGAAGAAGAGCACGCCGGACAGTGCGTGACCTTGGAAGATCACCTGTCCGAATCCGTTCGTTCCGACGCTCAGGAGCGCAAGGGCGTTCGAGGTCGGCAGCGGGGCGATGGCCGACGAGGCAGGCGCCGTGAACACGCGCAACAGCGGGATCAGCACCCAGGCCACCAGTACGAAGGGGAAGGTGAATCCCGGAAGCCCCCTTCGAATGAAGAGGTGCTGCAGCATGGCGGCCGTGGCGGCACCGACCACCACGAGCGCCCAAACGAACCAGGTGGCCTTGAAATGGAAGACCAGTACCACACCCACCAACGCCGCACTGAAGCCGTACAGCCCGGCCTGCACATCGGTCGGCCGGAAGCGCAGGAGCCGCGCCATGAGCGTACCGATGCCCGCGCCCAACAACGCCGCCGCGCCGAATTGCCATCCGCCCAGCCAAAGCCCGGCCAGGATGAACACGCCGCTCCATCGGTTGCCCTGGAGCATGATCTGCCCAAGGCCCTTCAGCACCGCATCGACGAAAGGTGAGAACCGCAGGAGGCCGTCCGGTACTGGTGTATTGATAGGCATACTTCCGTTGCGGCCAAAATAGACCCTGTTACCGCGATCCGTACCGCATCGATCAACGTCTTCCCCGGCCGGATCGCATCTTCGCACCATGGCGGAACCGCTCAAGGAGATGTTCAACGCCGCCTACTTCGACAGGCTGGCACGAACGGTGCAGGGTGCATACCCCGCGTTCGATGTTCCGGCGTTCCACCGGGAAGTGATGCATGGGCTCGCTGGACGTGAACTGAACGCACGTATGCGCCATACCAGCATCACCCTGCGGAAACACCTGCCGCAGGACTTTCGCCGAACGGTGGGCGTGTTGAAGGAAGTGGCCCTGGAGATGCCGAAGGGCTATACCGCCCTGTTGTACCCCGACCTCGTCGCGCTTTACGGCTTGGATGATCCGGCGTTCTCATTGGATGCGCTGGCCAATTTCACCCGGTTCGGCTCTTCCGAATTCGCCGTCCGTGAGTTCCTTCGGCGCGATCTGGAAGGCACGCTCCACGTGATGCGGCAATGGGCGGAGGATGAGAGCGAACATGTCCGACGCCTGGCATCGGAGGGCAGCCGCCCCCGGCTTCCCTGGTCATTCCGACTGGACGCCGTTGTGCGCGACCCGCAACACACCCGCCCCATCCTGACGTGTCTGCGGAGCGACCCTGCACCGTACGTCCGCAAGTCGGTGGCGAACCACTTGAACGACATCAGCAAGGACCATCCGGGCTACGTGGTGGACCTGCTGCGCACGTGGGACCTGCAACACCCCGCGACCGCCTGGATCGCCAAACACGCCTGCCGCACCCTGATCAAAGCCGGCGCGCAGGACGCCCTCGCCTTGTTCTCGTACAACAAGAGGGTGAAGGTGCGTGTGGAGGACCTGAGGATCGCGGAGGACCGCCTCGCCCTCGGCGGAACCCTGGAGTTCGCGTTCGAGCTGGTTTCGGGATCCGACCAGGACCAACCGCTGGTCATCGACTACGCGATCCACTACATGAAAGCCGATGGTCGGCATTCTCGCAAGGTCTTCAAGCTGAAAGAGCTGGAATTGCCCGCGCGTGCCGCCATCACCCTGCGCAAGCGCCAGCGCATCGTGGACCTCAGCACCCGGAAGCACTACCGCGGTGACCATCGCGTGGAGGTCCTGGTGAACGGGAACAGCCTGGCGATCGCGGGGTTCGTGCTCGAGATCGTCCACCGGCAGGATACTGCGCCAGAACGGCTGAAGGCCTGACCCCGGGCCGGCGGCAGGGTGTCGCGCCCCGAACATCCGCGCCACCCGTACCGTTGAAAAGTTTACCTTTGCCTGTGATGCGCCGCGTCCTCTTCCTCTTCACCCTGGCCCTCTATGCCTGGAGCGCCATGGAGATGCATGAGTGGGTGCGTGTGCCGCAAGTGGTGCTACACATCCTGGAACACCACAGCGACTTCGGCCACCACGACGACGACAGCGAAGGACACCAACACGCGGACCTGCCGCCGGGCGAGCACGACCACACGCCGTTCGACGATGGGTGCTCGGACGTGTTCTGCGCGTGCAGCGGCATCGCGCTGGCCTCCACGCACAGCAGCCTCCGCCTGGTGCTGTCCCGCGCCACCATCGCGCTGAGCCCGGCCGAGGAGACCCTGCACTTCGTTTCCTTCTCCGGTTCCAAGTGGAACCCGCCGCGCGCCTGATCAGGCGCTGAGCGCCGCCGCACGGTGAGGCATGGCCCCGTGCGTTCCCGGTCCCTTCCATTCAACACGGATCCCGATCCTCCGGGATCCATCGCATTCGTTCCATGATCGACGCGGTCATTCGGTTCTCCATACGCAACAAGGCCATCGTGGGCCTGTTCACGGTGCTGCTCATCGCCTACGGCGGCTGGTCCCTCACGCAGCTGCCCATCGATGCGGTGCCCGACATCACCAACAACCAGGTGCAGGTGATCACCTACGCGCCCACCCTGGCGGCGCAGGAGGTGGAGCAGTTCATCACCGCGCCCATCGAGCGCAGCATGGCCTCGCTGCCGGACCTGGTGGAGATCCGCTCGGTGAGCCGCTTCGGCCTGAGCCTGATCACCATCGTGTTCGAGGAGGAGGTGGACACCTACTTCGGCCGCACCCTGGTGGACCAGCGGCTGGCCGACGCCACGGCGCAGATACCGCCCGGCATGGGCACGCCCTTCCTGGCCCCGGTGAGCACCGGCCTGGGAGAGATCTACCACTACGCCCTGCATCCGATGAAGGGCTACGAAGGCCGCTTCAGCCCCACGGAACTGCGCACCATCCAGGACTGGGTGGTGGCGCGCCAGCTCCTCGGCACGCCCGGCGTGGCCGAGGTGAACAGCTTCGGCGGCCTGGTGAAGCAGTACGAGGTGAGCATCGACCCCAAGCGCCTGCAGAGCATGAGCGTGACGCTGGCCGAGGTGTTCACCGCGCTGGAGAAGAACAACGAGAACACCGGCGGCGCCTACATCGAGAAGCGGCCCAACAGCTACAGCATCCGCGGCAGCGGCCTGCTGCGCTCGCTGGAGGACATCGGGCAGGTGGTGGTGAAGCACGGCAGCAACGGCGTGCCGCTGCTGGTGCGCGACGTGGCCACCGTGGGCTTCGGCAGCGCCCCGCGCTACGGCTCGCTCACCCGCAACGGCCAGGGTGAAGTGGTGGGCGGCATGGTGCTCATGCTCAAGGGCGCCAACAGCGCCGAGGTGATCAAGGCCGTGAAGGAGCGCATCCCCATGATCCAGAAGTCGCTGCCCGAGGGGCTGATGATCGAGCCCTACCTGGACCGGTCCCACCTGGTGGACCGCGCCATCGGCACGGTGCGCACCAACCTGCTGGAGGGCGCGCTGATCGTGATCCTCGTGCTGGTGCTCTTCCTGGGCAACTGGCGCGCGGGCCTCATCGTGGCCAGCGTGATCCCGCTCAGCATGCTCTTCGCCATCATCCTGATGAACCTCTTCGGCATGAGCGGCAACCTGATGAGCCTCGGCGCCATCGACTTCGGCCTGATCGTGGACGGCGCGGTGATCATCGTGGAGGCCACCCTGCACCACCTGCACACGCGCTTCCAGGGGCGGCTGCTCACCCGCGCGCAGATGGACGAGGCGGTGTACGACAGCGCCAGCCGGATCCGCCGCAGCGCGGCCTTTGGCGAGATCATCATCCTCATCGTGTACATCCCCATCCTCACCCTGGTGGGCATCGAAGGCAAGATGTTCCGCCCCATGGCGGCCGTGGTGAGCTTCGCCATCGTCGGCGCGCTGCTGCTCAGCCTCACCTACGTGCCCATGATGAGCGCGCTGGCCCTCGCGCGCAACACCACCCGCAAGCGCAACCTCAGCGACCGCATGATGGACCGGCTCCAGCGGTGGTACGACCCGGTGATCGCGTTCTCCCTGCGCCACCAGGTGCAGGTGGTGGTGGTGGCCGTGGTGCTCTTCCTCGGCAGCCTCTTCGCCTTCACGCGCATGGGCGGCGAATTCATACCCACGTTGGAGGAGGGCGACTTCGCCTTCCACAGCATCCTGCCGCAGGGGGCCTCGCTCAGCATGAGCATCGCCAACAACGAGAAGGTGGAGCGGATCCTGATGGGCTTTCCCGAGGTGAAACAAGTGGTGGGCCGCACCGGCAGCGCCGAGATCCCCACCGACCCCATGCCGCCCGAGGCCACCGACCTGATGATCATCCTCAAGGACAAGGACGAATGGGTGACCGCCCGCGACCGCGAGAGCCTGCAGGACACCATGATGAAGGCCCTGCGCGTGATCCCCGGCGTCTTCTTCGAGGCCACGCAGCCCATCCAGATGCGCTTCAACGAGCTGATGACCGGCATCCGGCAGGACGTGGCCGTGAAGGTGTACGGCGAGAACATGGACACCCTGGCGCTGCTGGGCGCGAAGGTGGCCGCGCTGATCCGCGGTGTGGAGGGCGCCGGCGAACCCCAGCTGGAGCGGGTGGCGGGCCTGCCGCAGATCACCGTGAACTACGACCGCGCGCGGGTGGCGCAGTACGGCCTGAACATCGCCGACCTGAACCGCGCATTGCGCACGGCCTTCGCCGGTGAGGTGGCGGGCTCCATCTACGAGGACGAACGCCGCTTCGACCTGGTGGTGCGCATGCAGCAGGACCAGCGCCAGCGGATCGAGGACGTGGCCAACCTGCTGGTGGCCATGCCCGGCGGCGGCCAGATCGCCCTGAAGCAGGTGGCCGAGGTGGCCCTGGTGAACGGCCCCGCGCAGGTGAGCCGCGAGAACGCCCGGCGCCGCATCGTGGTGGGCGTGAACGTGCGCGACCGCGACGTGGAGGGCTTCGTGGAGGAACTCGCGCAACGCATGGACGATGAACTGATCCTTCCCACCGGGTATTCCTACACCTTCGGCGGCACCTTCGAGAACCTGCGCGCGGCCAACGCCAGCCTGCTGGTGGCCGTGCCCGTGGCGCTGCTACTGATCTTCCTGCTGCTCTATTTCACCTTCAGCAGCGCCAGGCGCGCCCTGCTCATCTACACCGCCATCCCCATGAGCGCCATCGGCGGCGTGGCGGCCCTGCTGCTGCGCGACATGCCCTTCAGCATCAGCGCGGGCGTGGGCTTCATCGCCCTCTTCGGCGTGGCGGTGCTCAACGGCATCGTGCTCATCGCCACATTCGACGAGCTGGAACGCGAGGGCATCACCGACCTGAAGGAACGCGTGCTGAAGGGAACGCGCATCCGGCTGCGGCCCGTGCTGATGACGGCGTCGGTGGCCTCGCTCGGGTTCCTGCCCATGGCCCTCAGCGGCAGCGCCGGTGCGGAAGTGCAGCGTCCGCTGGCCACCGTGGTCATCGGCGGCCTCATCACCGCCACGGCCCTCACTCTGGTGGTGCTGCCCGCGCTGTACATGCTCTTCATGCGGATCGGTCGGCCGCGCGCACCAAGACCGGCCAGCGCAGTGGCAGCCACGATCGCCGTGCTCATCAGTGCGAACGCCCACGCACAAGCACCGATCAGCATGGACACGGTGATCGCCCGGGCCCTGCGCAACCACCCGAGCATGACCGCCGCTGCGCTGAAGGTGCAGGAACAGGAGGCCCTGCGCAAGTCGGCCGTCGAACTACAGCCGCTGAACGTGCAGTTCATGCAGGGCCAGATCCAAGGGCCGTACCGGTCGGACATCAACCTGCAGGCCACCACCGGCTTCGCCTTCCCCACCACGGTAGTGCGCCGAGCAGACTACCTGAAGGAGAGTATGCGGCTCGCGGAGAGCGAGAAGCTCACCACCGGGGCCCTGGTGAAGGAAAGCGCGGGCGGGGCGTATCTGCAATGGGCCATGGGCCTGGAACAGGTGCGGCTGCTTGAACAGCTCGACAGCATCCACGCGTCCATGGCCGACTTCGCCACGCGGCGTTTCGAACTCGGCGAGACCGGTCGGCTGGAGAAGACCACCGCACAGAGCCGGGCCGAGCAGGTGCGCCTGCAATTGCGCCGGGCACAGGCCGAGCTGCTGGTCCACCGCGCCGAGGTGGAACGCTGGGCGGGTGCGCTGGAGAATGCGATGCCCGTGGTGAGTGAACTGAAGAACACCGCACGCGCTCCGGATCCGGGTGGAGGAAGCGATCCATTGCTGCTTTCCATGGAACAACGCGCACAAGTGATCGAGGCCGAATGGAAACTGCAGCGCAGCCAGTGGACGCCCAGCCTGCAAGGGGGCAGCTTCTACCAGACCTTCGACGGTGTCGCGCCGTACTGCGGTTGGTTGATCGGCGCCAGCGTGCCCCTGCCCGGCAGCGGACAAGGTGCGCGCACCAAGGCCGCACGCCTGCGCAGCGAGATGGCAGCTCAGGAACTCGAAGCCGCACGCCGACAGCGAAGCAGCGAACGCCTGCGCACCCAGGCGCAATACGATCAGCTGCGCGAAAGCCTCGCCTACTACGAAGGCACCGGCGCTGCACTGGCCAACACCTTGCGTGACGATGCCGAACGCGCCTACCGCGCGGGCGAGGTGGACTATTTCCAGTTCACCCAGGGCATGGATGAATACTTCAGGATCAGTACCGAACAATTGCGCGTGCGGTATGAACTCGCCCTCACCGTCCTGCACCTGCGCGCCCTGCAGGGCCTCTAACGCCGAACGAACATGAACACAGCGAAGAAACATTGCGGCACCGGGATCAATAGCGTCGGCGTGTCAGTGCGCATCGGTCCGGCAGCATCCAGGTCCAGCGCGATCAATACCACGACCACGAACACCATGGAGCGTGATCAGCGCATCCAACGAAAGATGATCAAGAAGCTCGAATGGCAGAAAAGAAGTGAAGATGTGAAGAGGTACCATTTCTCACTTCCTCACTTCCTCACCTCTTCACCTCCTCACCTCCTCACTTCTTCACCTTTCTCTCGATCCCACCTCCTCTCCCTCACACTCCTCCTCACCCTCGCCGCATGCGGTGGCACGGGCACATGCACCGATGACCACGCCGCGGAAGGCCATGGTGAAGAGGCCCACGCCCACAACGAGCATCTGGGCGAGTCGCCCAAGGTGAGCCCGGAGCAGTTCAAGGCCATCGACGGGGAACTGGGTCGCGTGGAACTGAAGGACCTCGCCACCTCCTTGCAGGCCACCGGTTTCCTGAAGGTGCCGCCGCAGAACATCGCCGACGTCAGCGCCGCCGTGCCCGCCACCGTGCGCGAGGTGCTGGTGCAGGAAGGCGATCAAGTGCGCAAGGGCCAGACGCTGGTGACCATCGCCGACCAGCAGATCGCCCAACTGCAGCGCGACCACCTCGATTCCCGCGCACGCCTCACCTACGCCAGGGCCGAACTTGACCGCCAGACCGAGCTCGCCCGCAACAACGTGAACGCGCAGAAGACGCTGCAACAGGCCACCGCCGACCATGCCGCGCTGCTGGCCGAGGTGAGCGCCAGCGCCCAGGTGCTGCGCCTCTGGGGCCTCGATCCCGACAAGCTCGACGCCGACGACATCCGCGCTACGATCAACGTACCCAGCCCCATCGACGGCACCGTGGCGCACATCGCCGTGAACGTGGGCAGCCGCGTGGGCGGTGAAGCGCCCATGGTGCGCGTGGTGAACAACAGCGAGCTGCACGTGGACGTGTTCGTGTACGAGCAGGATATCGCCCGGGTGAAGAAGGGCCAGCGCATCGACCTGACCCTCACCAACGTGCCCGGCCGCAGCTACACCGCCGAGGTCTTCGCCATCGGCAGCGCCTTCGAGAGCGAGACCAAGACGCTGCCCGTGCATGCGCACATCACCGGCGACAAGACCGGCCTGATCGACGGCATGGGCGTTACCGCCATGATCGACCTGGGTAACGCGCGACTGCCCGCTGTGCCCACCGCAGCCGTGGTGAACAGTGATGGGCTGGACTATGTCTTCATCCACACGGAGGATGCGCATGACCATGCCGACGCCGACGCGCACGATCATGCGAACGAGGGATCGGTACATGCGGACGGGGAAGAAGCCAAGGACCACGACCATGCACACGCCGACGCAGAGGGCCATGACCACAGTGGGGCCATGCGGTTCCAGCGGGTACAGGTGAAGCGCGGCGTCTCCCGCGACGGCTGGACGGCCGTGACCTTCCTGCAGCCCGTGCCTACCGATGCCGAAGTGGTGATCAACGGCGCCTACTACCTGATGGCGATGATGACCAACAGCGGGGAGCACAGCCATTGAACCATGCCCTGAACCCCGGTGACATGCGCTCAACGCAGAACGGTCACTGAACCGATCCTTTGTATCCGACTGCGATCCATGCCACGGGCTCGCACCTTCCACACATAGACACCGTCCATCACCGGTGCGCCTGCGTAGGTGCCGTCCCATGTGGGTGGGGAACCCGACGTGCTGAAAAGCTCCTCCCCCCAGCGATCGAAAATGTCCAATTGAACATCGGACATGTACAAGGTGACCACTTCGAAATGATCATTGAAGCCATCCCCGTTCGGCGTGAAAGCGTTCGGTACGTAGAGCGTAGGTTCGACCTGAACGGAAACGAGCGTGTGCGCCGTGTCAGTGCAACCAAAGGCGTTGTTGACGAGCAGGGAAACCGGGAAGTCACCTACGCTGATATACGTATGCATCGGGTCTTCCATCTGGGACGAGCCGCCATCACCAAAGCTCCAATACCAGCCGGTGGCGCCCACGGAGAGGCTATTGAATTGCACGTCCACAGCGGTAAGATGTTCCATGGTGAATTGCGCCATGACTGAGGGCCATGTTTCGATCTGCGCGGTAGCGGAGATCGTGGCCGACGATTGATCGGTGATGGTGAGTTGAACAACGAACGCGCTGTCAACCGGGAATGTGAAAGGGCCCGGTCCGGAAAAGATCGATGGCTGCCAGCTGTACACATAGGGCGGGGCGCCGCCGCTCACGCTGGCTGAAAGGGTGGTGAACTGACCTTCGCAAACCGTATCGCCGAACAATTCCAGTTGCAAACCGCAATTCGCATCGGTGATGATGAAAGCCACGGTATCCGTTCCACATCCGCATCCACCCACCGCGAGGTAGGTCCCCGCGCACAGCCCATCGATCGACGCCGTGTCGGAGTTGATCAAGGTGCCATCACCAAGGTACCAGTCAACAGCCGCGCCAGCACTCGCTGAACCGGCACAGGCCCCGTCACAATCATCAACCGTGGTGATGGCCGATGCACCCGTGAGCGGCACGATGCTCACATCATCAACATGAACATAAGCACCGCCCCAGGATGTCATGGCGCTGAGCAGCCCGAACATGATCCATGTCTCGCCACCGTTGGCCGTGTAGTTGAACGACACGAGTTCCCATGGTGTGGAATTGTGCCCGGGCAAAGGAGCCAGCGATGGACACCATGTATGCGTGGGACTGATGCCCGAGAGCTGCGCGAAGTACGTAGGGCTGGGCGGGACGGTCGGAGTATCCGAGATCAACACGTCCACGCAGGACGATGCGTCGTCCCAACCTTCCTCGGTACTGCGCGCCCAGTAGGAGATGCAATAGGTCTGGCCCGCCACCATGGGATCGGTGAACGTTTGGCCGAAATACTCCCACCATCCCGGAGAAGGGATGGTGCTGTAGGTGTAGAAACCCGCGAACCCATCGCCGGAATGCGGTGGGTCCACACTGATCAGCGCGAGCGGATCGAAGCACGTGTTGCGCACATCCACCGAGCCGTAGGTGACCTGGATCCAAGGCGCGCAGGGGCTGGGCATGAAGCCGCCCGATCCGATGTAGTCGCCCGCAGCGCAGTCATTGCCGGGATAGTAACTGCCTGGACAAGCCCCGATGTTCTCAAACCCCCCGTTGGTGACAAGGTCGTTGCAGGGGGCTTGCGCATCCGCTGTCGGAATCCAGAGAACGAAGAGGGTACTGGCCGCCGAACGGTAGCATACAGGTGGGCTCATCCGGGTAATCAAACGCATACACGAGTGAACGGCCGGTGGGGTTGGGTGCGGTATAAAAAATCTGTCGAACAGCTGACGCGGTCCAGATCCATGTTCACAGCATCGCATTCCGCTGAACCGTGACCGGAAAGGGATCGGATGGTTCAACCCCGATCGCTCGATCCACGCCTTCCGATCGCATTGACGAGCATCGGGCGCTTGCCCCGCGCCACTTCCACTTGGTCGCCGATGCTCAGGACCAGTTGTTGGCCGCTGCGACCCGGAACAAAGCGCGCCACGTGCTTGTCGTTCACCAGGGCGTTCACGCGCATCAGCTCCACGCAGAATCGCTCCGGGGTGTAAGTACCGGTCTCCGCGGCCATCCGGTCGGCCGCCATTCTGAACGCCGCACGACTTACCTCGGGAAAGAATGCACATGCTGCTGCAGGATGCTGAGAAGCGCGGCGGTGACGACGAGGAGACGCACATTCTAGCACAGATCAGCCAAGTTGCCAGTGCAATCTCACCAGTCATACTGCCTATGATTGAGAGCCTCGACGCAATAGAGATGGACGCCATACTGGCAATGCCCATCGAAGAAGCTTAGTCGTGTGCGGCACTCGCGTGAGCGATTGAAGCGGAAAGCCCACAGCCGGTAATCCGGCGAGGACTTGGAGCGGAAAGCGCGACGGCGAGTCTTCGAGCCGGCCCGCCCAAACGCCCTACATATTCCTCCGGTACTGCCCCCCCACCTCGAACATCGCCGCTGTCAGCTGCCCCAGCGAGCAATACTTGCACGCCTCCATCAGCACCGCGAACATATTCTCGTTCCGCACCGCCGCCTGCTGAAGGTCCTTGATGGCCTTGGCGGCTTCCTCCGCATAAGCCCCGCGCAGGTTCTCCACCGTCGCGATCTGCGCCTCCTTCTCCTCCTCGGTGGCACGGATCACTTCCTTCGGCAGTATCGTCGGTGAGCCTTTGCTACTGAGGAAGGTGTTCACGCCGATGATCGGGTATTCGCCGGTGTGCTTCAGCGTTTCGTAGTAGAGACTTTCCTCCTGGATCTTGCCGCGCTGGTACATGGTCTCCATGGCGCCCAGCACGCCGCCGCGCTCGGTGATGCGGTCGAACTCGGTGAGTACGGCCTCCTCAACCAGGTCGGTCAATTCCTCGATGATGAAGCTGCCCTGCAGCGGGTTCTCGTTCTTGGCCAGGCCGAGCTCGCGGTTGATGATGAGTTGGATGGCCATGGCGCGGCGCACGCTTTCCTCGGTGGGCGTGGTGATGGCCTCGTCGTAGGCGTTGGTGTGCAGGCTGTTGCAGTTGTCGTAGATGGCGTAGAGCGCCTGCAACGTGGTGCGGATGTCGTTGAAGTCGATCTCCTGCGCGTGGAGGCTGCGGCCGCTGGTCTGGATGTGGTACTTCAGCATCTGGCTGCGCTCGTCGGCCCCGTAGCGGTGCTTGAGGGCCTTGGCCCAGAGGCGGCGCGCCACGCGGCCCATCACGGCGTACTCGGGGTCCATGCCGTTGCTGAAGAAGAAGCTGAGGTTCGGCGCGAAGGCGTTGATGTCCATCCCGCGCGACAGGTAGTACTCCACGTAGGTGAAGCCGTTGGCCAGCGTGAAGGCGAGCTGGCTGATGGGGTTGGCGCCGGCCTCGGCGATGTGGTAGCCGCTGATGCTGACGCTGTAGAAGTTGCGGACCTTCTGATCGATGAAGTACTGCTGCACATCGCCCATCAAACGCAGCGCGAACTCGGTGCTGAAGATGCAGGTGTTCTGCGCCTGGTCTTCTTTCAGGATGTCGGCCTGCACGGTGCCGCGGACCTGTTGCAGGGTGTCGGCCTTGATCTTCTCGTAGACGTCGGCAGGGAGCACTTGGTCGCCGGTGATGCCCAACAACAGCAACCCTAAGCCGTCGTTCCCTTCGGGGATTTCGCCGTGATATTTCGGTCTGATTCCTGATTGCTGATTGCTGATTCCGGCTTTCGGATTGCTGATTGCTGATTGCTGGTTAGAGGCA
>CAUJFM010000120.1 GCA_963169595.1 Bacteroidota bacterium
CGCCGATGAGGTTGATCCTGCCGGGCGCGAGGATCAATCGCTGCGGCTCCGCACCAAAGGACCGCACGAACCCCTGTGCGGTGCGTTCAACCAACTCGTTCTTCATCGATCGCTCTTCGGTCGTCATGGACGTGGGCCGGACCAAGGCAAAGTAAGGCTGGCGGTATGGAACACGATGCACGTTCAGCCTTTGCGGCCTTCTCGCAGGAAGCGGAACACGATCGAGCTCCGGTAGGTTTCGCCCGGGCGAAGGATGCCACTGCGGAACGCGCTGTGGTTGGGCGCGTCGGGGAAGTTCTGCGCCTCGAAGCAGATGCCGCTCGTGGCGTGGTACTCCGCGCCGCCCTTGCCAAGGAGGGGGTTACAGTGCGCCCCGCCGACGAAGACATGGATGCTGGGTTGGTCGGTCTCCACCTCCATGGACCAACCGGTGCGGCTGCTGTCCAAGCGGGCTGCGGGCTTGTCACCGCGAAGCACGAAGGAGGTGTCGATCGTGGATGGGCACGGTCGTGCCTGCCGGAAGTCCAGCGGGTCATTGGCGACCGGCAGCAAGCGACCCGTGGGTACCAACTCCGCATCGGTTTCCAGCGTCTTGTCCGCGTTCACCACCATGCGTTGCCTGGTCACATCACCTTGATGGCCGTCCAGGTTGAAATAGCTGTGCTGTGTGAGGTTCACCAACACGCTCTCGTCCGGCACCGCCTCCATCACCACGCGCAACGCATTGTCGTTGCCCAATGCATACTGCACCGTTACACGCGTGTTGCCGTTGTTCGCTACCGTCGACAGTCGAAACACAGTGTCACTGGCTTCGTCCACGTCCCAATCCACGTTGCTCAGATTTCTGCTCCCGCCATGGATGTGGTGCCTGCCGCCGAGGTTCTTTTCCAGTTGCACCACTTGTCCACCATCGCGGTAGGCACCATCGCGCAACCGGCCGGCATGCAGGCCCACCACCGCGCCCAGGAAGGGCGGCGAGGGCAGGCTGAAGGAACGCTCATAGTCGTCGCGTGTCTGGAAACCCAGGACCACATCAACCATGCTTCCGGCCTCCAGGGGCAGCAGCAATGAGGTCAGCGTGGCGCCGTACCGACTGAAGACCGCTTCAAGACCGTTGGAGTTGCGGAGGATGTGGAGTTCCATTCAATGGTCGGCTGGGGCGCTGAAAATTTCCGTGAGCGGTGAAGACGGCAAAGGTGGCGAGAGAGGTATGAATGGAGTGAATGGTGAGAACCGATGGGATGAGTGCGGCCGCCGTTCGACCGCATAGATTGCCTTCGATCTACGTACGGGTACCCGTATCATACCAGCAGCGTTCGAACTTCGCCCCGCGCTCCCGCTTCTCTTCGTCGCGCTCGCCCTTCCGGCCCACGCCCAACGCGACACCATCCCGCTCAACTCGGCCTAGCGACCTGGAATTGCTGCTCCTGGAACGAGGTCAAGGGAGGTTATGGACCAACCAGCGTGATCCTCCCCGCCTCGTCCACCAATACGTGTCGGTCGTTTACATCGATCGCGAGTGCGATCCCATTGTAAAAGGGCTCCAGGTAATTGAAGCGATGAGCGTAGATCGGTTGACCGGTGGGATCGATGTGGCACCAGCCATCCTTGTCAAGCACAACTGCGAAGCCTTTGTGGAAGACATGCACGAAACGGAAGGAGGATGCATACGGTCTGCTACCATCCTTGCGGATATGGAAGGCTTCGTGAGCATGGAGCACACAGATCATGCCGTCCCGGGCATCTCCGGCATACTGCCAACGCTCCGTGTAGAGTGCCCGGCCTGATGGGTCGATATGGTGATAGCCGACAGGGGACCTTACCACACAGCAGTCCTCTTGAAAGTTTCCACACCATGGGTATCGCTCCGGATAACAAGCATTGCCGTTGAGGTCGATATGAAGCCAGCCATCCGGACACAACACCGTAGCTCGGTTACAGTAGAACCCATAGGCCTTTTGAAAGCGCATGGAATATAGCGGGTCCCCAGCAGCATCAATGTGATACCAGCCGGACGCATCCTTCACTGGGGCCACACCAGGCGCATGGAAGGACAGCACGGCCGCGTAGCGATCATGCCATAGTGGCTTCCCATCGAGCAGGAAGTGTGATCCATCTGGCGATGGCTTGATATCACGCCAGTTCATGGGCGAAGCGCTTTGCTGTGGGTTCGAATACCGATATCATTTGGCACAAGGATCCGGGTCCTGAGGATATCCGGGTTGTTCAAGACCCACCACGGATCGCCTCCTGTCCATATCGTCAGCCGGATGTTCACCATCGCCGAACATCATGCGGCACGCATCGATGGAAATGAACTCGAAGGCCATGTGTCGTTGAAGCCATCGTTCGGCCAACAGGCTTTTGCCGGAGGCGAGATTGCCGAAGAGCAGAAGCTTCAACATGGCTTCCGCATGTTGCATTTGCGACAGAGTGGCCTGGTTCGATAGTCTCTGACCAATTCTTGGTAAGCACCATCGGACACTACCTCCGAAAGGGTCTTTTCATTCACATTGCCGAAGTTCCCGAGCCCACGACGCAGGTCGTCGGGTGCGCAGCATGGGGAGATCTCACCCACGGCGGAGATCCAGAGCTCCTTGCCGAGGAAGGGACAAACGTGGTCATCGGGAACCACATGCCCGTTCTGTGGTACCAAAGGCGTGATGTTCTCCAGCAGGACCGGCTTTCCATCGGGCCGGGGATGAGCAACCGCTGTCGCACGGGCCAGTTCCACGATATGGTTCCAACGTCCTATGGCCTCTGACGAGTTTTTGAAGCTCAGGTGTTCGATCTCCTTGAAATGTGCCCACAGATGATGACCCTTCACACGATCCACACCCAGGTCGGCGGCAAGACGGATGATATCCGGGAGCTCGTGCATATTGTTCTGCATGAAGGTGAGCTGGAAGGTCACACGGCAGTAGTGCCCGCTCGCGGCGAAATGCGCATCCCGAGATCGGATGAAGCGTTGAACATGGTCAATGGCCCGTTCGAGATTCAAGCCCTTCATCACCGTTTCCGCGGTAGCCTTGGTGGCACCGTTCCATGAGATCTTCACATCCGATGCGACCGGTACGATACGTGCAGCCCAATCCTCCACTGTTCGTCTTGGGAAAGTGCCGTTGGTCGTCAGGTTCACCTTCATGCCGAGCTCGGCTGCGAGCGCGAGCAGTTCATCGAATTGGCGGTACAGGAGGGGCTCGCCCATGGTGGATGGAATGACTTCGCGAACGCCCATTGCGGCGGCTTCCTCCATCACCTTGCGGACCATCCCGAAAGGCATTCGCCGACGCTTGATACCGGTACGGTCATACAGGCGCTCCATGAAATCGCTGTGCTCGCTGTGCTCCTCGCACATTGTGCAGTGCAGGTTGCAATCCTCGGGATTGGTGTCGAGGGTGATCCGCCAGAATGCGCTCATTTGGTTCGCTTCAGTTGGGTATAGATGTCCTCGAGGGTTTTGCAATGCTCCTCTATGCTTGGTACTGTGCCATCAGCTGAATGGAGATATCCGCGACGACCAAGGCGATCCATGCTGTCCGGGTGCTGGATGGCCCAGCGCATCCAATGGCCCAGGCTATCTGAAGATCGGTGTTCGAACAGGAGCCCGTTCACCTGGTGGGCCACCAACTCCGCCATGCCACCGGCGTCGGCCGTGATCACCGGGATATGGCATGCTTGTGCTTCATGGATCACCAAGGGTGAGTTCTCCATCCAGATCGAAGGCACCACGATGCAATCCACCTGCGAGAAGACCGAGTTCGCCAGGTTTTGGTTGACATAGGACCCATGGAAGTGTATGCCGTTCCGGCCTTCGGCCATGCTCATCAACGCCCGGGTGCACTGCTCGTCCTTGGCACCCCAGACGTGCAACTCGGCCACCTTCTCCACGCCATCGAAGGCTTCGACCAGGAGGTTCACCCCTTTGGCGGGGATATGTGTGCCGATGTACCCAAAGCGGTACTTGTTGGCCGGGGTCCGCTCCAACGAAGGGGTCAGGTAGTGCAAGGGGAAGCCATAGTCGAGGTATTGGACCTTGTCCGCTGCGATGCCGAGATCGCGGATGAACCTGTCCCGTAGGTACAGGGAGGGGGCGATGAAGCGATCGACCCGCTCACATATTCTCCGGGTCTCGATCATGCGGCGATGTATCCATGCGGTCCAATGGGCGATCTCCCGCTCCTGGTCATCCACGGTGCCGGACATCAAGGCTGCATAGCAGGATAGCGCGCACTTTCGGTCATCCTGTCCGTCGCATAGGGCATGCACCATCCCTCCTCCGAAGTTGCGTTGGAGGAACTGCCCGCGTGGGCACATCAACCAGAAGTCGTGCAGGGTGAACACGATCGGTATGCCTGCCTCCTTGAGCACATCCACAATGCCCGTGGACAAGTGATTCAGGTGTCCGATGTGGGCGACATCAGGCCTGAAACCGTGTAACACTTCGGCGAATCGTTCATCCAACTCCCGATGGCGATAACCGTCCTTGCCACGGGGCATGTTGACCAGGATGCGCTCCGGACCAACTCCATCCTGAACACGACGAAAGGTGAAGTCCGCAGCAAAAGGATCCTCCTCGCGGGTGAAGACCAGCACCTCATGGCGCTTCGCCAGCTCGTTGCAGATGCTCTGGCTGTACACCTCGGACCCTGCGCTGTACAAGGGCGGGTATCCGTGTATGATCTTGAGGATGCGCATGCGGATCACAAGGCCGTTCGTCCAAAGATCCGCATCCGACCTGTTCCCTTCTGTCACGGCGTCATTTCTGGCGCCTCCTGGCCACGAGCACGATCGATAGGACCGTGATGCACACATGTTGAGCGCTTGCGGTTGGTGGTATTCAATGAAATGCCCTGGTTGCTTTGGAGCATGACTTGAACATCATAGGAAGGATCGGCTTGAACCAGATGGCAATATCACCTCCACCGTACAAGAGCCGGTAACCAAGGAATTCGAGCTTGGGCATTCAGGTCGCTCATCCGAGTCGCAGTTTCCGCGCATGACCACGGCTTCGGTCTGACGATGCATCGGGGCCATGTGGTCACGTGATCGTGTTGACGTGGACCGTGTCTGGATCAAGTTCGATGTGCTATGATAGGGTTCGCCATTCTCCACCGACCTTCGTCTTCGTCTCCCCCTCCGCTGCCCCCATGCCCCGCCTCCTTCTCCTCTCGCTCCCGCTGCTCTTCCTCGCCCTCCCCGCCCACGCTCAACGCGACACCATCGCGCTCAACTCCGATTGGCGATTCGCCATCGGTAGTGACGCACCGGAGAAAGAGCCGTGGAAGGGCAGGCCGATGCCCCATGCCCGCACGGTGCAGGTGCCGCATACCTGGAATGTGGAAGAGGCGCAACAGCACCACTACGGCTGGGCGTGGTACCAGCGCAGCGTGATCGTTCCGGCGGAGTGGAAGGACAGGTATGTGATGCTCGAGTTCGGTGCGGTGAACCACAGCGCCATCGTGTACATCAATGGGAAGAAGGTTGGCGAACACCTGGGCGACGGCTTCAACAAGTTCTCCATCGCGTTGAACGGCAAGGTGCGCTATGGCAAAGAGAACCTGCTCACCGTGCTGGTGAACAACGCCTACTCGGGCGACAAGCTGCCGCACGGCTCCTCCTTCGACTGGCCCAACGACGGCGGCATCATCCGTCCGGTGCGCTTGATCGTGAGCGGCAGCCCGCACGTGCAACAATTGAAGGCCACACCCACGCTCCATCTTGCGGACAGCACCGGCCAACTGCGCCTGCAAGCGGTCTTCGACCGTGCACACGATATCGGCTTGGGTGTGCGTATCACGGAAGAGAACCAGCCCACGGCGAAGGTGGTGCTGGAGCAAGAGCTTGTACCCAAATGGCAGGGTGCCACAGCCACCGTGGATCTGGACCTCGGCAGGGTGCAGCCCTGGCATTTCGATCATCCCAATTTGTACCGGGTGGAAGTCACGGTGCGGAACGGCACGGATACCGTGGACGCGGTAACGACCAATGTGGGCTTCCGTACGCTGGAAGTGCGTGATGGGCAACTGCAACTGAACGGCGAAGCGGTGAAGCTGATGGGCGTGGAGTGGACCGCGGGCTCCAACCCCGACCACGGCTTTGCCGAACCGGACAGCCTGATCCGCGCCATGGGCCTCTTGATGAAGGAGGTGAACTGCATCTTCAGCCGCCAGCACTTCCAGCAGGGCGATGTGTTCTTCGACTTCTGCGATCGACACGGGATCCTGGTGCAGCAGGAGCTGCCGCTGTGGGGTCCGGAGACGCCCGCCAACGACACCGCCCAGGGCATCGCCATGCGGCAACTGGAGGCCATGAGCGCGAACCTGGGATCGCACCCGAGCATCTTCGCCTGGGGCGTGGGCAATGAGCTGCGCGCACGCGACCCGCGCATGTCGCGGATGATCAAGGCGCTGCTCGATCGCACCCGCGAACTGGATCCCTCGCGCTACGCCACCTACGTGAGCAATTCGCTCACCGAAGCTTACGCCGGTGAGCCCGGCTTCGTGCCCGATGCCGCCGCCCATGGCGATCTGCTGATGATGAACGAATACGGCGGCTCGTGGTGGGAGCTGCCCTCGGGCGCGGTGGGCCTGCACCTGGACAGCATCCACGCCACCTATCCCACACTGCCCTTCTTCATCTCGGAGTTCGGTCTGTGCGAACCCAACTTCGCCGGTGGCGATGCACGACGCATCCACGACCTCATCTATCACCACGCGCTGTACGAGGGCAAACCCTACATCCAGGGCGCGATCTACTTCGACCTCACCGATTACCGCACGCACTATCCCGGCACACCCGAGCCCGGCCGCTTCCGGCGTCGCGTCCATGGCGTGTACGACATGTACGGCAAGCCCAAGCCCTCGATGGAAGTGCTGCGCGACCTGTCCTCACCGATCGAGATCCACTCCCTGCGCGGCGGTGCACCCGGCAAGCGGAACGTGCTGCTCTTCGGCAACATCGGCCTGCCGCAGCACATCGCCAGCGGCTACGTGCTCTACCTGAGC